>JBBQAK010000392.1:0-3815 GCA_038316215.1 Gemmatimonadales bacterium
AACTGCGGGCGACCGTCAGCGTCGAGATATTGTACCAGCTTGGTGATGGGCATGGCGCGCGACGCGAGCTGCGGATTGGACTCCACGACCCGGCGCGGTGTCTTGAACGCGGCGTCGGCGAGCCAGAGGTCTGCCGGTCGGCCATTGGCGCCGATCATGACGGCGAGCCTGGCGCCGTTCGGGCTGACGCGCGGCTGGCCGTACAACCGGCCATCGCGCACCAGCGTGTCAACGGTGCCGGTGGCAACGTCCACGCGCAGCAGGGCGCGGTTCCAGTCGGTGCGTGACGCCATGCCGAGCAACATGGTACGCCCATCCGTACTCCAGTCGGCGAGGGTCACGCGCGGACCGCGAATGGTGTCAGCAATCGCCACGATCGTGCGGCGTGTCGCGTCGGACACGCGTACCAGATACCAGCCCGTGCGCGATGACACCAGTACGGCATCGCCGGTCGGCGACATGTTGACGAGCGTGAAACGCTCTTCGGCAGCTCGGGCCAGGGAGTCGCGCGTTGCATCACGCGTTGCATCACGCGTTGCATCACGCGGACTGCGCGCCGAATCACTGCGGGGGCGTGGGGGCGCACCGATCAGTCGGCGCGATGTGGTGTCGGTGATGCTCGCGACGTACACGGCTCCATCGCGTGCATAGGCGTAATGATCGCCATCGGCGGCACTCGAGAGTGTCACGCCGCGCAACGAGGCGAAGATCACGCGCGTGCTGTCGCGACCGCGCCGTGCGAGCCAGCGCGACTCGCTCGCCGGGCCGCCGTCATAGTTGGTCTTCGCGTTGCGATCTTCGCGCCAGCTGACCAACTGCCCGTTCGGCGACGCCGCCCAGGTGGAGAGCTGTGTGGCCGGTACGATCGTGTCGAGTTTCGCCGCAGACGGCGTGAGCGCGACCACGATCGCCCGGTTACCGAGACGGCGCAGCACGTCCCACGCCAGGAACGGCTCAGTGCCCACCTGGACCGATACGGGTCCGTGAACAAGAGAGTCGAAGCGCGCGCGCACGTCACCGATCCACGATCGCTCTCGGATCGCCAGCAGCAGCCGACCGTCATCCGTCCACGAGAGATCGCTATTGTCCGCCAAGCGCGCACCCGCGAGAGATTGGACTCGCAGCTTTCGCGTGGCGGCGTCCCACATCAGTAACTGCGGCAGGGTGTCACGCGTTGCGATGGCGAGTCGATCTCCGGATCGCGACCAGGCCACGGAACCGATCGTCCGCGGTGTGCTCACGATTGGCGTGGTGTCGCCTGTGGCGGTGTTCAGCAGCAGCAGCCGAACGGGTGCTGGCCGGGTGTAACTGGGATCTCCGTCACGGGCAGCGACGAAGCCAAGGCCATCCCGACGCGTCGCGATCCGCATCACGAGCCATTTGCCGTCGGGAGAGTAATCGCCCGCCGACACGGTGCGCACGTCGAGCAAGTCACTGGGTGTCAGCGAACCGGCCGGCGCGGGGGACGTGTTCGCCGATCCGGACTGCGCCAGCGCGCGCGCGGACGAGAAGGTGCTGGCGGCGAGGCTCAGTGCCAGCACGGCGGAACGGTGATGACAAACGTGGGGTCGGTGGCGCATGGGTCGGTCCGGAGTGGCGCAGTGGGTGCCAAGGGCCATCGCGGCCGTCAGCTCTCTCTAAGGTGCACACGAATCCGGCGTCGGGCGAGACTACCGAACGGAGCGGTGGACGAAGACAGCGCGACGACTTCCGTACCCCGAGACGCTACGCCCGGCTGATCCGCAGCTCGTCGACGTTCACGTGTGCGGGTCGCGTGAGCGCCCAGAGCACGGCATCCGCCACATCGTCGGGGCGCAGCATCGCGGCCCGCGGTGGGAATCCGGGTGTGTTGTCGGGATCGATGGGATCCCAGATGGGTGTGTCCGTCGCCGACGGCGCGACCAGCGTGGCGCGGACACCGCTGCCACGCAGTTCTTCACGCAACACGGCGTGCAGCGCGCGCGCGCCGAACTTGCTGGCCGAATACGCGCCGTTGCCACTGTAAATGCTGCGATCGGCGACCGAGCCGATGGTGATCACATGGCCCTGGCCGGCCGTCCGCATGAGTGGCACGAACGCGTGGAGAAAGCGGAACGGCGCCAGCAGGTTCGCCTGCAGCGTCTGCTCGAAGCGCGCAGGATCGGTGCTCTCGATGGCACCAAGTGGAAAGACCCCGGCATTGTTCACGAGGATGTTCGGTCCGTCAGCGCGGTGCTCGCGAATGGACTGCACGGCGCGCGCCACGTCGTCGGCGTTCGTGACGTCGCACGGCACCGCCACCGCACCGCCGCCGATTGCCGACGCGACCCCAGCGAGGTCGCTGGCGCTCCGGGCAATCAGAAACGGTTGCGCACCCGCCGCCGCGAGCGCGATGGCGACCGCGCGGCCAATGCCGCGCGACGCGCCAGTAATGACGGCTGACAGCCCGTGGAGCACCGGATACGTGGCCACAGCGCTCGCGGTCACCGGAGCGCGCTCAGAACGATGACGACGGGCCGTGGGCCAGACGCAGGAACTCGCTTCGCGTCTTCGAGTCGTCGCGAAACAGGCCACGCAGCGACGACGTAATGGTGCGCGAACTCTGCTTCTCAACGCCGCGCATCATCATGCACAGGTGCACCGCTTCGATCACAACGCCGACGCCCTTCGGCTGCAGCACTTCATCGAGCGCGTTGGCGATCTGTTCTCCAAGGCGCTCCTGCACCTGCAAACGGCGCGCGAACACCTCGACCACGCGGGGGAGCTTGGACAGGCCGACGATCTTGCCGTTCGGGATGTACGCCACGTGCACTTTACCGAAAAACGGGAGCATGTGATGCTCGCACATCGAATACATCTCGATGTCGCGCACCATCACCATGTTCTCGTGGTTCTCCGAAAACAGCGCATCCCCAATCACCTTGCGTGCGTCGAGATCGTAGCCACGCGTGAGCCACGCCATCGACTTGGCCACACGGCTCGGCGTCTTGAGTAGTCCGTCGCGATCAGGATCCTCGCCGAGGAGCTCGAGCTGACGGCGAATGAGTCCCTCGAATTCGTCTTGAACAGAACTGTTGGTGGAGCCATCGTCGGGGTTAGCCACCATTACGCCCTCGCGTGCTGCGAGATTCGGTCGGATGCGGATCACGGTATCACTCCCCGTCGTAGTCGACATAATTGTTCTCTGTTTCCCAGAGCCGCAGCCGCACCAGCTTTCCCGGCGCCACGACAGGCTCCAGCATACGCCACATCCCCACAACGACATTCTCGGTCGTCGGGTTCACGCCCTGCATGTACGGCACGTCGATGTTGAAATTGCGGTGATCGGTGACGTTTACCACGTACCGTTCCACCGTCTCGCGCAGCATTCCCAGGTCGATCACATAGCCAGTGCGCTCGTCGATCGGCCCCTTGACCGAGACTTCGAGCAGGTAGTTGTGACCGTGCCAGTTCGGATTGTTACACTTACCGAACAGCCGGGTGTTCTCCTCGTCGGAGAGCGCGGGATTGTGAACGCGGTGGGCTGCATTGAAGCGCAGCCGCCGCGTCGCGGTTACGATAGGCATATGGGCCAAACAACCCAAGAGGGGGAGAGGTTCCATCCCCAAACTCGTACCGTCGGTGCAGGCCGGCAAGGCACGGGCACGCCTCTGGCACGGCCCTGGCACGGCCCTGGCACGGCAGAGGCCGGAAACACGAAAGCCCCGCCGATTGGCGGGGCTTTCGCAAAAAATACGGAACGAAGAGGAGGTCTTGAAGCCCAAAGAATACTGATAAGGTCCTCACCACGCGGTCGCCTTCCCCGCACTGGGGCATGACGTGAACGCAGTCTGTCG
>JBBQAK010000452.1:0-2889 GCA_038316215.1 Gemmatimonadales bacterium
GGTTTCACGGACCCGTTCGATCCGACCAACGGCACGACGGCGCGCGAAGTGTGCACCGGTACGTCGGTGGGCGGAAAGAAGCTCGCCAACGCGCAGGGGCAGCCGTACGGCTTAGCCGGTTGCTCGTCGGGTGCCATCAACCCGACTTCGCAGCGCTCGTTCCTGCTGGATAGCGCCACCTCCATTGCGCAGCTCGATGACTTCACCAACGCGAAGGCCCGTACGTCGTTCAGCCCGCGCGTTGGCATTTCCTTCCCGCTCACCGAGCGGTCGCAGGTGTTCTTCAATGCCGGTCGCTACACGATGATCCCGCTGTACGGCAACGTGTACCGCAACACCGGTATCGGCACCGTGGCTGGGCAAGACGGCTACTGCGCCGCCAACCTGGTGAAGCCGGGCACCAACGAGTGCCAGCCGAATCTCAGCACGAACAATCCTGAGTTCGTGGGCAATCCGAACCTCCTCCTCGAAGAGGCCAAGTCGTACGAAATCGGCTACTCCAGCGAGCTGGGCAAGAACTACAGCGTTCAGGTGAACGTGTTCAACCGCTCGGAGACCGGCCTGTCCGGCATCCGTCCGGGCCGCGCGCGTCAGGATATCGGTTCCACCTACGAAGCGTCGCTGCCCACGTACACCGCCCTCGTGAACGGTGACTTCCTCACGTCACGCGGTGTGGAAATGCAGTTCCGTCGGCGCGTCGCGGGCAACTGGGGCTATGACATCAGCTACGGCTTGTCGAGGGCCACGACGAACTCGCGTCCGCCCGAGCGCGCCAACGAAGTGCAGCGCTCCAACGAGGCGGGTCGCGCGCAGCTGCTGGAAACGGTGGCGGACATCAATATCCCGCAGAACTTCCTGTCGTCGGTGTTCCTGCAGTTCCGTCAGGATCCGCCCAACCTGCCACTCGGCCTCGGTAAGGCGCTCACCAATACCCGCGCCACGTTCACCTACACGTACCGCTCGGGTGTCCCGTACACGCCGGTGACCGGTGCCACGTTCGGCGCCGTGAGCAATGACGCCAACGCGGGCGATGTGAACAGCGCCAACCAGCCTGGCGTGCAGCAGGTCAACCTGCAGCTCGACAAGAATTTCCGCGTGGCGAATGTGGCCTACTCGGCCTTCCTGCGCGCCGACAACCTGCTCGATCGTAAGAACTGCGTGCAGGTGTTCGTGAACACCGGTACCTGCGACGCGGGTCTGCGTGACTTCAACAATCGCTCCGTCGGCAACACCGGCGATGCGAGCACGTCGACCGCGTTCGACCAGCCTGAATTCATCGGCGCCCGCCGTTCACTCGCCGCGGGCATCCGCGTCTCCTTCTAGTCTTGATGACGTATTCCATGACTTCTCAGACAGTTTTCCGCCCTCTCGAGGCGGCGCCCACGCGCCGTCCAGGGAGGTCCACGTGGTCGGCGATCGCCGTCCTCGCCATGTTGGGGCTTGGACTGCCCGGCGCGGTCAGCGCGCAGCGTATCGAAGGCAACCAGGTGACTACGATCGACAGCCTGATGGCTGACGGCTCCGTGAAGAAGGTCACGCCTCCGCGCGCCGGATTCAGCCTGTTCGCCGAAGCGGACATCGCCCTCGGTTCCCTGCGTGACGCCGGTTTGTACCGCAGTGTCATGTCGAACCAAGGCGGACCGAACGGTGAAGCCAATCTCGGTGGGCGTATCGCGCGTCAGCAGGCCGGTCTCATCAACGGCGGCGCGACCACGCTCCATTTCGAAAACGGCTTCATCTTCGGCGCGCCGCCGAGCGAATTCCGCAAGATCCGCACGCTGCATCAGGGCGTGAACAACATGACGGGGACGCTGGGCTACACCATCCAGTATTGGTACACGGTGTCCACGCCCAACGTGCGTCGCGTCGGTGCTGCCGATGGTCAGTTCGGTAACATCTTCTCCGGCCTCGCCGTGGCGTTCGGACAAGGCTGCCGCGACGACACCGAGTTTTTCCGCGAAGGCGTGTCGTTGTTGCCGATGCGTGACTGCCCCGGCTCGTTCGGCTCGCAGGGATTCCGCGGCAAGCTGGTCGTGCCCGATTCGATTTGGGCGAACACGTTTGCCCAGAACAAGTCAGCGTTCCGGTGGGACGATTGGCGCCTCTCGCCGACCCGCCTCGAGGCGGACAATTTCCTTGGCACGACCAGCACCTACGGCTTCCTCTCCGACTACAATCGCGAGCAGAAGCTGCGCTATGGCTCGGTGGTGCCTGGTGGCACGGGTTCGCCCACCGAGGGCGGCTATCCGCTCGGTCTCGAACTCCGCACCGATGCGTGGACGTTCAACTCGCCGGCCACGCGCAACGTGCAGTTCTACCAAGTCACGATGGTGAACAAGAGCGCGGATGTGTACGGCACGGGCGTTGACTACGACTCGCTGTACTTCGGTTCCGCGCCGGGCTTTGCGTGGTCGTCGCAGAACAACCACTCGGTGTACTTCGATTTCGGCACGAGCACATTCTACGTGATGCGCGCTGGCATCAGTGGACGCTGTGGCGCTGGGTTCCCGCGGACGTATGCGGGACAGCCCACGGCCACGTGCCCCAATTCGGCTGGAACGGGTGCTGCGAACTCCGGCATTTTGACCTGGACGTGGCTCAAGTCGCCGTTGGGCGATATGCGCAACAAGCGCTTTTCGAACCCGGCCGATCCGTACTACAACCCGACCAGCCCGCTGGCCGACGACACGATCATGTTCAATCATTCCAAGCCCAACGGCTTCGGAAACTTTGGACAGAACATCGCGCGCAGCACCCGCGCGGGCTTCGGTATGATTTCCTCGACCGAAGACAACTATCTCGACGGTCGTAGCCCGAATGAAGTCCCCGACTTCTTGTACCTGTTCGCGCCCGAGCAGTGGAACGGCTCGTTCCCGTCGGCGAGTGAGG
>JBBQAK010000467.1:0-2520 GCA_038316215.1 Gemmatimonadales bacterium
TGTTTCACGCCGCGACTCGGTCCGGGGTGGACCTGCTTCATCCCTGCCTGCAGCAGCTCGGCCAGACGTCCTGACTCACGCAAGTGTTCATTCTGCGCCATGTCGCGCATGATGAATCCCAGCGGATCGTCGCGCGTGACATCAACATTGGTCTCGAAGCGGATCGCCTCGTTTTCCATCGCGGCAACCCGACGTTCGTCCTCGGTTTTTGCTTCGGCGAGAAAATACGTTTCGAAGCCACGCGCCCCGCCGGGATTCGACCAGCGCGGATTGGCGGCATTGACGTGTACGGATAGGAACAGATCCGCCTTGGCCTGATTCGCGATACGCCCGCGATCGCCGAGGGCGATCAGCGTGTCGGTGGTACGCGTCATAACGACCTCGATCTCGCGCTGCTCGAGCGCCGCGCGGAGCTCTTTCGCGATCGACAGCGTGATGTTTTTCTCGAACACCTTTTTCGGGACGCCGATCGGTCCGGACATGCCATTATCGGGCCCACCATGACCGGCATCGACCACGACGACGCGCTGCCGGAGCGACGCGCTGCGGGAAGCCGGTGCGTTGCGCACATTGTCGGCGGGCACCGTCGGTGCGGCTCGGCGGGGTGCCGGCGCGCGCCGCGCGGCGACGACCGTGGAGAACCGACGTAGCTCAGCCTTGTCCGGATCGAAGAGGACGCCGGCACCGAGGCGCGGAAGCATCTCGGTGGCCAGCGCAAGCGGTACGTACAACAGCCCACCGCGGCGAAAGACTCCCGAACGGAGGGGCATCGTATCGTTGGCCACCACCACCAGCGCACTGCCGGCCTCCAGATCCATGCCGGTAGTGCCCACTTCGAGACGATAGCGCCCGCTGCCGGTGGACTGTGCCACGACCTGACCACCGAGCGCCTCGGCCAGCGCATCGGCACGCACGGCGATACCACCATCGGGGTGACGCAGGGTGGGCACCGACTGCAGCCGGTCACCGACGCGAACCGCGAGCGGCGGGAGCGGCGGCACCGCTGGCGCGACCGCCGACAACTGCAGTGTGAGCATGAGCGCACCGAGCAGCATCATCAGCTCGGCCGCTCAGCGCTTATTGAGGGCGCGTGCGATCTCGCGCTCGGCGTCGCGCTTCTTCAGGTCTTCGCGCTTGTCATGCTGCTGCTTACCACGAACGAGGGCGAGACGCGCCTTCACGCGCCCACTCTTGAAATACAAATCGAGCGGCACCAGCGTGAGTCCCTGTCGTTCGACCGCGCCGATGAGGCGACGGATCTCGCGGCGGTGCATGAGCAACTTTCGCGTACGGGTCGGTTCGTGATTGAACACGTTGCCCTGACCGTACGATCCGATGTGCAGGTTGAGCAGGAACACCTCGTTGTCCTTGATCACCCCGAAGGCATCGGTGAGGTTGGCGCGCCCTTCCCGCAGCGCCTTGACCTCGGTGCCGGTGAGCACGACTCCGCACTCCCAGGTGTCTAGGATTTCGTAGTCGTGCCGCGCACGCTTGTTGCGCGCGATCAGTTCGGTGGGCTCTTCGATGTCCGTGTTTGCCATGCTGATAGGAAACGTAATACCCCAACGCGCACGAAGAGATCGCGACGGCGTTGACTTCGGGGCCATCGGCAGTCTATTCTATACAGCCTTGCTGGGATCGCGCACGAATCGGTGTTCTCGTGCGTGACTTCAGGAGCTGCCGGAGTGGTGGAATTGGTAGACGCGCTGCGTTCAGGTCGCAGTATCCGCAAGGATGTGCCGGTTCGAGTCCGGCCTTCGGCACTCGATGTGTTGACGAACGAAGGGGAAAGGTGGCATCAGCCAGCTTTCCCCTTTTTCGTGTTCGTGCCGGCCGATCCGATCCGATCACGCCGGTCGGCGTCAGCCGCGTAACGCGGACGGCCGAACGTCATCGGGGAGCGTGGCTACACCGAACACGTCGCGGAGGGCGACGTTGGCCTCGCTACGGGTATTGAGCACGAACTGCGTGGCGCGGAGAAGTTGCTCCGTGGACGGCGCACCAATCCCAGCGCCGGCCAACAGGACGCGCCCCAGCCGTGTGGCCGGCGTCTCCACGTTTCCACGCACCGCCAAGGCGGCGGTGTAGGCCCGCCAGCGCTCTCCCCACTCGCGCCCACGGTCGACGGCGGCCCTCGACTCTCGGCTAATCACAGGGGCCAACTGGTGGGCCACATCGGACGCGGTGCGATCGTCGAGTGCGTCCCGCTCGGCGACGATCAGGCCGATCGCCCGTTTGGCGAACGTGACCTCGCGGACAGCGATCGCGTCCGGCACGCCAATCGAGGCGAGCCACGTGACGTCCACGGGCTCCGGCGCGCGCAGTAACCGCCCGAGGTACGTGGATGCCCGCCGGCTCCGCTCACGCTGCGCGCGCCAATCCGCCCAAAGCCCCATGAGTTCCGTCAGCCCTGCAGTATGGGCAACGCGCCGGGGCGATCCGGCATCGACACGTACGGCGGAAGACCCACGCGATCCCGCACCGTCGCCTCGTCGGTGAGCAAGTCGCTGAGCTTGACCC
>JBBQAK010000251.1:0-5934 GCA_038316215.1 Gemmatimonadales bacterium
ATTTGCAACGAGTGCATCGCGCTCTGCAATGAGATCCTGGCCGAGGATGAGGAGCGGGAAGTCGCCGAGGCGATCACCCAGGTGCCCACGCCCCGGGAGATCAAAAGCACCCTTGATCAGTACGTGATCGGGCAGGAGAACGCGAAAAAGGCGCTCGCCGTGGCGGTGTATAACCACTACAAGCGCATCAACGCCGCGGGCAACGCACGGGAGGACGACGTCGAACTCGACAAGTCGAACATCCTCCTGATCGGCCCGACCGGCACCGGGAAGACGCTGCTCGCACAGACGCTCGCCCGCATTCTGGATGTGCCGTTCACGATTGCCGACGCGACCACACTCACTGAAGCCGGCTACGTCGGTGAGGACGTCGAGAACATTCTGGTGCGGCTGCTGCAGGCCGGCGACTTCAACGTCGCCGAGTGCGAGCGCGGCATCGTCTACATCGACGAGATCGACAAGATCGCGCGCAAGTCGGAGAACCCCAGCATCACGCGTGACGTGTCGGGCGAAGGCGTACAGCAGGCCCTACTCAAGATTCTCGAAGGCACCGTGGCCAGCGTGCCGCCGCAAGGTGGTCGCAAGCATCCGCAGCAGGAATACATCCAGATCAACACCAAGGATATCCTGTTCATCTGCGGCGGCGCCTTCGATGGGTTGGAGAAGATCATCGAGGCCCGTACCGGGCGTCGCCAACTCGGCTTCGACAACAAGAAGGGCGACGCCAAAGTGGTCTCCATCAAGCAGACCACACCGAAAACGCCGTTCGCCGAAGTCGAGCCCGACGACCTGCTCCGTTTCGGCATCATCCCCGAACTCGTGGGACGCTTGCCGGTGTGTGTGCCGCTCGAAGCGCTCGACGAAGAGGCGCTCGTTCAGATCCTCAAGGAGCCGAAGAACGCGCTGACGAAGCAGTATCAGCGTCTGTTCGACCTCGAGGACGTGAAGATCACCTTCGAGGAGTCCGCTCTCCGCGCGGTGGCCAGCAAGGCGCTGCGTCGCGGCACCGGCGCGCGCGGTCTGCGTGCCATTCTCGAAGAAACCCTGCAGGACACGATGTTCGACCTTCCCACCCGGGATGACGTGGTCGAAGTTCGCGTCACGGAAGCCTCCGTCTTGCACGGCGGTCCACCGCTCCTCGAAATCGCGCCGAAGCGGCAGAAGAAGGAAGCCTGAGCACGAACCGCACTTCAAGGACCGGCAGCCTACGGCTGCCGGTCCTTCCACTTCGCGATGTGGTGTTGTTCCCCCACGTCGCCATGCCCCTCCTGATCGGACGCGAGGGATCGCTTGCTGCAGTCGCCGCGGCCACTGGAGGCACGCAGGAACTGTTGCTCGTGACGCAGCGTGACGCCGACGTGCATGCGCCCGGCGCGTCCGCGCTCCATCGCGTCGGCGTCATCGCACGCCTGCAGCAGGTCACGCGGCTCGCCGGCGGAACCACCAAGATCCTGGTGGAAGCCGTCTCCCGCGTCAGCGTGCAGCGCTACACCACGTCGCGCACCAGTGCGCTGCTCGAGGCCCGCGTCACGCCGTTGCCGTTGCGTCACGGTGCGGCGAAGTCGGCGCCACGCGACCACGCGCAGGCCACCTTGCGGCAGGCGCTCAGCATGTTCGAGGAATACGCCAGCCTGCAGCGGCGCCTGCCTCCGGAAGTGGTTGGCCTGCTGCAGGCGCTCGACGACGAACGGCGGATCGCGTTCGGGATTGCGGCGCATCTCCAGGTGCCCATCGAACAGCGACAGCGTCTGCTCGAGGCGCCCAGCCTCGCCGAACTTGCGTCGCAGCTGGTCAGCGTGCTCGGCGGTGAACTCGAACTCCTCAAACTCGAGAAGAAGCTCGACGAACAAGTGCGTGGATCGCTCTTTCAGAATCAGCGCGAGTTCTACCTGCAGGAGCAGTTGCGTGCGATTCACAAAGAGCTCGGCCAGGAGGACGGCGACGAATTCGAAGATCTCGCCAAGCAGGTCGCCGAGCGTGGGCTGCCGCCAACGGTCGCGACGCGTGCGCACCGCGAGTTGCGCAAGCTCAAGCGTAGTTCGCCGATGTCACCCGATGCCACGGTGACCCGTGGCTGGCTTGACTGGGCGCTCAATCTGCCGTGGACGGTGCGCTCCGACGACACCATCGATCTCGATCATGCCCGTGCGGTGCTCGAAGCCGATCACTACGGTCTCGAGGAAGTCAAAGAGCGTATCCTCGACTACATCGCCGTGCTTGGTCGCGTCGGTCACCTGCCTGGTCCGATCCTCTGTCTGGTGGGTCCGCCCGGCGTGGGCAAGACGTCGCTCGGCAAGTCGATCGCGCACGCCCTCGGACGCAAGTTCGTTCGCATGGCGTTAGGCGGTGTGCGTGATGAGGCCGAGATCCGTGGTCACCGCCGTACATACATCGGTGCCCTGCCCGGTCGCATCATCCAGGCCATGCGTCGCGCGGAAACGATCAATCCCGTCATCCTGCTCGACGAAGTTGACAAGCTCGGTAGCGACTGGCGTGGCGATCCGGCGGCGGCACTACTCGAGGTGCTCGACCCCGAACAGCACCACGCGTTCAACGACCACTTCCTCGAAGTCGACTACGATCTGTCGCAAGTGCTCTTCCTCACGACGGCCAATTCGCTGGCGTCCATCCCGGAAGCACTGCGCGACCGCATGGAGATCATTCGGCTACCTGGCTATCTCGAGCCGGAAAAGATCACCATCGCCCGTCGGTTCTTGCTGCCGCGTCAGTTAGCGGCACACGGCATTCAGCCGGAGCAGGTAACGCTCGAACCGAACGTCCTGTCGGCGTTGATCCGGGGATGGACGCGTGAAGCAGGGGTGCGCGATCTCGACCGTCGTATCGCCCGGTTGTCACGTAAGCTTGCGCGTCGATCGCTCGCCCCCGACGAGAAGGTGGTGATTACCAAGGACGAACTGCCGTCGATGCTGGGTCCGGCCCCACACGACGAGCAGGAGAGCGGCCTGCGTGATCAGGTCGGCGTCGCGTCGGGGCTCGCGTACACGCACGTGGGCGGCGAACTCCTGGAAATCGAAGTCAGCGTCGTGCCGGGGCGGGGACGATTGCAACTGACCGGCACGCTCGGTGATGTCATTAAGGAATCGGCGGCCGCTGCGCTCAGCTATGTGCGCTCACGTGCCCAGTCGATGGGGCTGCCGGCCGACTTCCATCGTACGCGCGACATTCACGTGCATCTGCCCGCCGGTGCGACGCCGAAGGACGGACCGTCGGCCGGAATCGCATTGGCCACCGCGCTCACGAGCGCGCTCACGGGCATTCCGGTGCGCGGCGATGTCGCGATGACCGGAGAGGTCACGCTGCGTGGTCGGGTCCTACCGATCGGCGGGGTGCGCGAGAAGGGTGTGGCCGCACACCGGCATCACATCTCGCACGTGATCGTGCCGCAGGGCAACGCCAAGGACCTGGCGGAGCTACCCGAAGATGTGCGGAACGAAGTGACGTGGCATCCCGTGCGCACGATGGACGAAGTGCTCGCGCTGGCGTTGCGTTCTCCCTTGCCCGACGTGAGTGATGCGATGGTGATCGATTCCGAGATGGAGCGCCCCACATGAGCGATGCATCGCCCATTCTTGCCAACGACGACGCGCCGGTCGACACGCCGGTCGTCGCGCCTCGCATCGACCCGTTGGTGATCAAGAGCCTCGAGTATCTCGGGCCGATGGCCAAGCAGGGTGGATGGCGTCCCGATCCCGATCTGCCGGAGATCGCGTTCGCGGGCCGCTCGAACGTCGGGAAGTCGTCGCTGCTGAACCGCCTGATGCGACGGAAGTCGTTCGCACGCGTGAGCAACACGCCCGGCCGCACGCGCGAAATTCACTTCTTCAACGTGAACAAGCTCTTCTGCCTGGCCGACCTTCCGGGCTACGGATATGCGAAGATTTCGAAAGCGCGCAAGGCGGAGTGGCGTCCGCTGATCGAGGGGTATCTGACGGACAGCCCGCTGTTGCGTGGCGTGGTGCAGTTGCTCGACGTACGCCACGACCCCACCGAAGACGACCTCACGATGCTCGACTTCCTGGCCGACCTTGGCGTGCCGACGATTTTCGCCGTGACCAAGATCGACAAGTTGCGCAAGCTCGAAGTGAAGCCGCGCCTCGAAACCTTGTCGAAGTTTCTCGGGTTGGACATTGATCAGATCGTGCCGTTCAGCGCTACCACCGGTCTTGGTCGCGATGAACTCGCGTCGGCGCTGATTGATTTGCTGGCGCTTCCCGACTGGAAGCTTCCGGAGTCGTCGGATGAACTCAGCGACGACGTGCCGGAGGGACACACCGGCGAACCTTCAGAACAGGGGGCGACGTGATGCGTGGGGCGAGACACGCCGCGCGGCACACTGTGCTCGCCGTGCTGGCGAGCGTCCTTGGCGCCTGCGCCTCGACGTCCACCATCGTCGCGCAGGTGCCGCCCACGATGCCCCCCGCCGGTCAGTCGGGTACGCAGGGTGACACGCTTGACCCGAACTGGATTCCCGCCGGCTTCGGCACGCTGCGGCAGGACGATATCGCACTGAAGGTGTCGCCGGCCAACGGACTGCAGGTGCGTGCAATTCCGCTCGACGAGCGCATCATCCGCTTACTCTCGCCCGATTCGTACCGGTCGCTGCGTGAACTCGTGACCAGCAAAAACCGGGAACTGCTCGCGGTGAAGGAGCGGAACCGCCTGCCCAGCTATTCCATCTGGTACGTGAGCTTTTTTGCGCAGGAGCAGGGCGAAACGCGCTTCTCACCGCAGGAATTCATCATCAACAATACCGGGCGCGATTTCCGTCCGCTCGACATGCTGCCGATTACGCCGGGCTTCGGTGAGTACCGCTTGAAGCAGCGCGACGTGCAATCGGCCTTGCTGATTTTCGACGGACAAATCGACGTCAATCAGCCCCTGTCCGCGCTCATGGAAAGCACCCCGAGCGTCACCGACTGGAATCGGGTGATCCAGCGGATCGAGCGCGAACGATCACTCGTGCGCTCGCGCGCGGCGGCCGCTCCCAAACCGCCGATCTGACCCGTCAGGCGTCGGGCACGCGAAGCACGTCTTCCACGGCGCCCGCGTCACCGTCACGCAGCAGGTGTACCGCGTAGCGCACCGCGTCGTGTTCGCGGGGCCACGCGAGGTGCTTGATCGCTGCGGTCGGGGTGCGCCACACGCTGGAATCGTGTTCGTCGCTCAGCATGACCACGCTGGCGTGCTCCACGACCGCGGCGAACACCACGGCCATCTGGATCGTGTTGGGCCGTGGGAGAAAAAACGGATTGACGGCGATGGCGTAGAGACGCTGGACGACCATGCCCGTCTCCTCGAACACTTCGCGGCGGGCCGCCATTGCCGGGAGCTCTCCCGGTTCGATACGACCGTGCACGACCTCCCAGGCGCCTGTACAACGCACGCCGGCCGCCCGACGAAGGGTGAGCACCCGCCAGCGATCACGGCGACCGTGCGGGGCCGCGGCGAGGACCACGACATCGACCACGCCCACCGCGATCTGGACGTCGTCCACGGGGAGTACCGGGCTGGCTGGTCTCGAAGGGGGCATAATCAATGCTACCCGGTCGCTTGCCCTGCAGCGAGCGCGGCGGCGAACTTCAACGTGATGACTGCTCTCGCTGATTTCCGCGCTCGCGCCGCGCAGTGCCGCACCACCGGTGGCCTCGTCCCCGTGTGGAGCGACTGCCTGCTCGATCTTTGCACGCCCGTCTCGGCCTTCGCCAAACTGCGCCGTGCCCCCTTCGCCTTTCTCCTCGAGTCCGCTCCGGCCGGCGGTGAGTCGTGGGCACGCTACACGTACCTCGGCACGGAGCCGCGGGGCGCCAGGCGGCAACCCGATGTTGTGGTAGAAAACATGGAACAAGTCCAAAGATGGCATGGAGCGCGCAAACACAACGACCCCAAAACCGCCATAAAAGAAAAACTTCCACA
>JBBQAK010000169.1:0-8076 GCA_038316215.1 Gemmatimonadales bacterium
CTCTGGCACGGCGTACCAGTACATCCGCGCTATCCACCCCGATGGCCACCGCCGGCTGCGCCTGCGCCCCCAGCGCCGTGAGTGATGCCATCGACTCTGCCGCGTGCGCCAGTCGCCGCAGGAGCTCGTCGGGTACAACAGATACCGACCCATCACCGGCGTGAACGTCCAAGGTGTGCCTTGTGGCAGTCATGGTGTGCTCCATCTCCTGGCGGACGTCGCGTCCTAGTGGTTCGAGGCGCCTGAGGTGGCCGTCTCGCGGTAGTTGGCGATCTTGTCGCTGACGTTGGTCACGGCGTAGCCATGCCGCTGCAGCAGGGACGCGGCGTGCGCCGATCGCGCGCCGCTGTTGCAGTGCACGATCACGGGTTGACCGGTGGGCACCTCGTTCAGCCGTACGAACAGTCGGGTATGCGCGATGTTGAGCGCATCCGGGATGTGGTGGTGGTCGAAGTCCGCCTTGCCCCGTACGTCAAGCACGGTCACCCCGCCGTGCACGCGCTGCCGTTCGAGCTCCTCCATGTCCACCGACGGAATGACGGAGAGGGAACCGCCGCCGGCCGTATACGCCGCGAGGTCGTCAGGCGTGAGGTAGCCCGTGATGTTGTCGCTGCCGATGCGGATGAGCGCGCGCACGGCTTCATCGAGTCGGTCTTCCGAAACTACCAGGTAGAGCGGCGTGCCCTCGTCGACGTACGACCCCACGATGCTCACCAACTGGTAGTCCATCTCCGCCAAAATCGATGACGGCAGGTGTCCCGTGAGAAATGCGTCGCGGGGTCGCGTATCGATAATCGCGATATCCATGCGGCCGGTGAGCGCCGCGATCGCGGATGGCTCGACGTGCGGTGGCGTAGGGATGTGTCCCAGCACGGTGGGGCCAGCGCGGTTATCACGCTTCATGCGTGCGAAGTACGCCGGTGGCTCCGGCTGTCCCGACAGAATGAAGTCCACGAACTCGTCATCCGACGTGGCCGCCTGGATAGACGGGTTGGTGCGCAGTTCGTAGCCCACCGTAGACGACGGGACATCGCCGAGTGACTTTCCGCAGGCACTGCCGGCCCCATGCGCCGGCCAGATCTGCAGGAACTCGGGCATGAGTCGGAACGACTCGACGGACCGGTACAGTTGCCGTGCGCCGGGCACCATGGTGCCGGTCATGCCGGCCGCCATCTCCAAGAGGTCGGGCCGCCCGAGGTCGCCCACGAAGACGAAGTCCCCCGTGCACAGGCCGATCGGATCTGCCGCGCCCGCTCCCTGATCGTGCACGAGATACGAGAGATGCTCGGGCGTGTGCCCCGGCGTGTGCAGCGCGGTGAACTCGATATTCCCGACCATAAAGCGGTCGTTGTTATGCAGCAACCGATGGGGATAGTTGGATCCCACGAGCCATTCGTAGCGCCAATCCGGGGCCCCCTCATCGCTGGCGTACACGGTCACGCCGCGTTCGGCGAACTCGCGCAAACCCGACAGATAGTCGGCATGTATGTGCGTGTCCGCAGCAGCAATGATTTTCAGCTTGTGTGCCGCGGCTTCTGCGAAGTAGCGATCGATGTCCCGTTCGGGATCGATGATGATGGCCTGCCCGGTGCGCGGGCATCCGATCAGATAGGCGTACTGGGCGAGCTTCGTATCATGAATCTGACGGACGAGCATGGAAACCTCCGGATCTCAGTTGGGCTTCTGGGGATAGGCGATGTAGTTCGACGGGATCGTACCGGTCAGCGACTCGAGCCAGGTCACGATGGACTGCACATCGGCTGCTGACAGTTCCTTGCCGAGCTGATGGTGCGCCATGAGTTTGACCGCTTCCGCGAGCGTGGCGACGGAGCCGTCGTGGAAGTAGGGACCGGTCTTCGCCACGTTGCGGAGCGACGGCACCTTGAACACCAGCAGGTCCTTCGCATCGCGGGTCACTCCGAGGCGACCACTGTCCGACTGCGCAAACCACGGATGGATCATGCCGGCCTTCATGTAGCGATCGCCGCCGACATAGCGGCCGGCGTGACAGCTCTGGCATCCCGTGTCGAGAAACGTGCGCAGTCCGCGCCGTTCGTCGAGCGTCAATGCGGCGCTGTCGCCGTCGAGAAAGCGGTCCCAGCGAGACGGCGTGACGAGCCCGCGCTCGAACGCGCCGATCGCTCTCCCGACGTTGTCGTAGCTGATGGGTTGTCGCTCGCCGGGGAAGGCGGCGCGGAACATGGCGACGTACATACTCGACTCGCGCAGGTGCGTGAGTACGGCACCGGCATCCGGCATCCCCATCTCGATCGGATTGAGAATCGGACCCTTCGCCTGCTCTTCTACGTCGGCGGCACGGCCATCCCAGAACTGTGCGACATGGCCGGCGGCGTTGTAAACGGTGGGCGCGTTGCGCGTGCCCGCCCGGCCGTCATGTCCGAGTGACACCGAACGGCCGTCAGCGCCATAGCCGTTCAGCGCGTGACAACTGTTGCACGACACGTCGTGGCCGTCCGACAGCACGCTCTCGTAAAACAAGGCGCGTCCAAGATCGACCTTCGCCGTACTGGCCGTGCCGTTGGGCATATCCATACGCGCCGGCAGTGGCGCAAAGTACGCGAGTTCGACCGGCGTGATGTCCGTGGAACGCACGGTCGTACCTTCTGCCGTTGCGCTCGCTCCCGCAGCGGCTGTGTCTGTCTGCTTCGTGTCACGGCAACCACCGAGCATGACGCTGATGAGACATCCGGCGAGCACGGTGCGCGTTCTAGCGGTGCGCGTTCTAGCGGTGCGCGTTCTACTGGTTTGTGGCCGCATGAGGTCTCCATGGTGATGCCCGCGCCGGTGCGGCGACCAATCGTGTCCTCGCTACATACGAGATTGCCGTGCGCCCCGCAGTCAGGTAATCGCGACGCGCCTGTCGCGGTTACTCCCACACGGACTCAGGCGCGGACCGAGCATGCCGCCGTCGCCCGACAGCGTCGGGTAGGCTCCGGGGGCGCGAGCTGTTGGCGATGCGGTGTCGGCACTGGTCCTGTGGGCGTTCCGTCGTCCGCGGGGCGCCGAAGCGGCGTTCACGTACTTCATGCTTCACGGGATGTGGGGTTGTGCTGGCTCGTCGCGTTGTCGAGGGTGACTTCGGCGAACCGCCAGAACGCAGATGGCACGGGCAGCATGCCGCCCGTGGCCCGAACCTGTTTCACGGCGTCGGTGTGAACCGATTCAACTCAGCCGACAGGACAGCGTACCGGTGATCAGCATCGCCCACGAGTTCTGTGAGCGTTCTGTGAGAGTTCCGTGAGAGTCCTCTTATTTATCCATCGCGACGGGAGGACGGTCATAACCTGTGAGAGCGCATCCACACACGGTTGATGTCGCAGAACGTACTCCCGGAGCCTCGTCATGCGGACCGTCGCCTTGCTCGCCCTCGCCACGATCACGCTGTCAGCGTGCGATCGCCAAACGCCTGCCACGTCGGCGCCCGATCTCACGGCCTCACTCGCACGCGGGTCGGCGAACGTCCATCGATATCGCGTCACCATCACCAACCTGACCACCGGCCAGCCCATGTCACCCGGTGTGCTCGCCACGCATACCAAGGCGGCCAGCCTGTTTGCAGAAGGGGCGTTGGCCTCCGAGGGTATTCGACAGATCGCCGAGAACGGGATGGACGCGTACGCGGTTGCCGCATTGGAGGGAGCCGAGGGGGTATATCAGGTGAAGTCGACCGGCGCCCCGATCGGTCGCGATGTCTCTCCCAAGGACGTGTTTGAAAATGCGCTCACGGTGGAGATCGATGCGGCGGCCAACGCGAACTTTCTCTCGCTGGCCGTGATGCTCATCTGCACGAACGACGGCTTCACCGGCTTCGACAGCGTCCGTCTGCCTGGTGGATTCAACAAAGAGGTCGTGTACACGTACGCGTATGATGCCGGCACGGAAGTCAACGACGAAGTAGCCAGTTCCATCGTAGGGCCGTGCTTCGGGATCGGACCAGTGAAGGGTCTCATGGGCGGCAACGGGAAGACCCAGGAGAACGGGGTCATCGCACGGCATCCCAACATTCAGGGCAACATCGCGGACCTCACGTTGGCGCACCGCTGGACGAACCCTGCGGTCGCCCGTGTAGAAATCCAGCGCCTGAAGTAAGTTCAGCGATGCCGCATCGAGTGCTCCTTATCGAAGACGACCAGAGTCTGCGTGGATTTCTCCGGAAAGCGTTCCACGAGGAAGGCTATGTGGTTGAGCACGCAGCCCGTGGTGATGAGGGGCTCTCGATGGTGTTGGGTACGACATACGATTGCGTGATCCTTGATCGCATGCTCCCGGGATTGGATGGACTCGCGTTGCTGCAAGAGATGCGTCGTGCCGGTGGGCGCGCGCCGGTACTGATGTTGACGGCTCGCGGCGAGCCGGTCGAGCGTGTGCGTGGCCTCGAGGCAGGGGCCGATGATTACCTGCCCAAGCCATTCGATCTCGCGGAGCTGCTCGCGCGGGTCCAGGCCTTGATCCGACGGGCGCGATTGGTCGCCGATGAACTGGTGTTGCACGTGGGGGTGCTGACGATCGACCCGATGGCACGTCGCGTCACTGCTGATGGGCGCATCATCGAGCTGTCGCCACGTGAGTTTGCGCTCCTGGTGTTCATGGCCCAGCATTGCGGTCGTACGCTGTCGCGTGCGCGCCTTGCAGAGGCCGTCTGGAAGTACCAGTTCGACAGTGAAACGAACGTGGTCGACGTGTACGTGAATTATCTGCGGCGCAAGTTGGGTGACCTCTCCGACGGCACCGAAATCGTGACGGTGCGCGGCGTGGGCTATCGACTGGAAACGCCATGAGCGAGCAAGGACTGTCCGAAGCGCTCGTCGAGCGGATGGCGCGCTTGTCGCTCCGTACGCTGGCGATCTATGCATCCATCCTTATCGTGTCGTCGGCGGTGCTCAGCGCGCTGTCGTTGCGTCATTCCATGGGACGGACCGCCGATGTGATCGAATCACTGCTGGGTCTCTATGCGGACCCCGGCGGCGCCCGCACCCCGGTCGCGCCGGCGATGCTCGCCGATCAGCTGGTTGGTGTGGGCAGCCGCTTCGTGATCACGCGCCGGTCTGCTGACGATGAGGGGACGCGCCGCACGTACTTTCTGACAACGGACATGCCGGCGAAGGCGATCGATGGGATCTCCTCCGACGCTGGGGCCTCCGATATCAGTGAGGTCATCCGTAAGGCGCTCAGTGCACGGGGATGGCAGTACCAACTCCTACATCGGACCGTGGGATCCTTCGACGTCTTCGTGGCCACCGACCGCACGCCGTATGTGCTGGGGTTGCTCGGTATCTCGACGGCGGCGCTGGCGCTCTTGCCGGTGGGGCTCAGCGTGGCTCGGCGTGCAACGCGCGACACGGTCGCCGAGGCACTCGATCCGGTGGAGCGCGTGCGCCAGCAGATTGCGCGCATTGGTCCCGACAGCCTCGACGTGCGGCTGGCGTCACCCACGGGGCTGCGCGAAACCAGCGAAATCGCCGCTACCGTCAACGAGTTGCTCGTGCGTATGGAACGCGCGCAACGTGGGCTGGCCAGCTTTACCGCCGATGCGAGTCATGAGCTGCGCACCCCACTCACCTACATGCGCGCGCAGGCCCAGTGGGCGCTGGATGGTGCACGGTCGGGCGATGAATTACGCGACGCGCTGGCTGGCGTGTTGGTCGAAGCCGACCGGATGCATCGCATGCTGGAAGGCTTGCTGCTGCTGGCCCGAGGCGACAGTCGCGAGTTGGAGGCTCGTCGGGACGTGATGCTGGTGGCACCGTTGCTGGCCGATGTGGCGGAGGTCGGGCACGGCATGGCCGTGGGCAAATCGGTCACCGTCGAAGTGCAGGCCAGTGAGGCGCTGGCAGTGCTTGGCGATCAAGACCACACGCGACAAATCCTGCTCAATCTGGTCAGCAACGCGGTACGACACACGGCGACGGGTCGCATTCTGGTGCAGGCGGAACCGGCCGGCGAAAGCGTCGACATCGTGGTCTCGGACCCTGGGATTGGTATGACCCCCGAGGAGCTTCCCAAAATATTCGAGCGATTCTATCGGGTCGAACCGTCGCGCAGTCGGGCGCACGGTGGGGCTGGGCTCGGGTTGTCGATCGCCCGGTTGCTGGCCGAATTTCAAGGGGGGACGCTGACGGCGCAGAGTCGTCATGGCGAGGGGAGTCGCTTCACGCTCCGATTGCCCCGCGCGGCCTCACCACCGCTCGACGTCATCGGCGATGCCCCCCGTGTGTGATCTGCTCGACGGGGCGTACCGGATTCGCTGCGGCTGGACGAACGCGAGAGTCTGCGCGAAGTTCACGGTTCGCAGAATCGGCTCGTTGGCTCAGCGCGTTGCGGGGAGCCACGATGCCCGGCGGCGTTACGTCCCTCGTGATCGGAGATCAGTGTTATGCGCCGCATCTTCCTGCCCGCCAGCGTGGCCGGCCTCCTGCTCGTTACCGCCTGTCAGGACGCCTCCTCGCCCACCCAACCGGCTGTCGCCGCGCCCGCGTTTGGCCTGAGCGCTGCGCAGGATCGGCCAGTGTACATCGTGACCTTCAAGGACGACATCCGCGATGTGCCGGGGATGGCCCGACAGTTGGCGGCGAGCAACGGCTCGACACCGATCTTCGTGTATGAGCGTGCCCTGCGCGGCTTCGCTGCGCCGTTCTCACCGCAGGCAGCGCAGGCGCTGTTGCGAAACCCGAACGTGGCCTCAGTGGAGCAGGATCAGGTCATGACCGCCGATGTCACGCAGTCTCCTGCCACGTGGGGGCTCGACCGGATCGACCAGAACAACCTGCCGCTGAACAACAGCTACAGCTACAGCGCCACGGGCGCGGGCGTCACCGCGTACATCATCGATACCGGCATCCTGCCATCACACAGCGAATTCACTGGCCGTATCGGCAGTGGCTTCACGGCCATCACCGATGGTCGTGGCACGACTGACTGCAACGGCCACGGCACACATGTCGCCGGCACGGTGGGCGGTACTACATACGGTGTCGCCAAGCGCGTGGCGCTGGTGGCCGTGCGTGTGCTGGACTGTGCGGGGTCCGGCGCCACGTCGGGGGTGATCGCCGGCGTCGACTGGGTGGCCGGCAACGCCATCTTACCGGCCGTGGCGAACATGTCGCTTGGCGGCAGTGCCAGCAGCACGCTTGATAATGCCGTCGCGAATGCGGTCAACGCTGGCGTGACGTTCGTGGTGGCCGCCGGGAACAGCAACACCAACGCATGCAACGCATCGCCCGCTCGCGCCGCCTCGGCGCTCACGGTGGGCGCCACTACGTCGTCGGACGCGCGGGCGTCCTACTCGAACTTCGGCACCTGCCTGGACATCTTTGCCCCGGGCAGCAGCATCACCTCGGCCTGGTACACCAGCAACACGGCCACGAACACCATCTCGGGCACGTCCATGGCCTCGCCCCACGTAGCCGGTGTGGCCGCGCTGTACCTGCAGGGAAACACCACCGCATCGCCAGCGAGTGTGTCGGCCGCACTGGTCGGCAACGCCACAGCCAACGTGGTGACCAACCCCGGTACCGGGTCACCCAATCGGCTGTTGTACTCCGGGTTCATCGGTGGTGCTGTCACGCCGCCCACCAACGTCGCGCCCATCGCCGCCTTCACCTTCTCGTGTACGAGCCTGACCTGCGCGTTCAATGGTGGCTCCTCGTCGGACACCGACGGCACCATCGTCAGCTACGCGTGGGACTTCGGTGACGGCACCACCGGCACAGGTGTCGCCCCGTCGCACAGCTACGCGAGCGCCGGCACCAGCACGGTGCGCCTTACCGTGACAGACAACGCAAGTGCCACGGGCACCACGACCGGAGCGGTCACCGTCACCGCTTCCGTCGCGCCCAATCCGATTGTCCTCACGGTCACGACGAGCGTGAAGGGCAAGAACACTATCGCGGTACTTTCGTGGACCGGCTCAGTGGGCACCGCAACCATCTACCGAGGCGTGCCGGCGGTTGGCACCTCAACCAGCGGCTCATACTCCGACAATCTCGGTCGGAGCACCGGTAGCACGTCGTACCGGGTATGCGACGCCACACAGTGCTCTAACACAGTGGCTGTCAG
>JBBQAK010000121.1:0-9554 GCA_038316215.1 Gemmatimonadales bacterium
CGCCCCACCGTAGCGGGTGAGAATCAGCGTGAAGACCGATGGCTGCACCGCGCGCTCCCACACCGTGCCCATCGCTTGGTGTCCGGCCACCGACAACAGCTCGGCGCCACGCCGCTCACGCATGCGCACCATGCGACCCACCAGATCGGGCGCGTGGCGGGTGTCGGCGTCGGTAAACAGCAACAGCGATCCTGTGGCGTGGGCCGAACCCGACTGACAGGCCCACTGCTTCCCAAACCATCCCGCGGGCAGCTCCGGCGCGTCCACGATCTGCACCCGGCTGTCACCGGCAGCCGCCTCGCGCGCGAGGGCGCCGGTCCCGTCCGTGGAATGATCGTCCACCACGATCAGTTCGAGGTCGGGCCAGGTTGACGCACGGATGCTGCGAATGCAGGCGGCGATGTGCACCGCTTCATTCCGTGCGGGGAGCACGATGCTGACGCGAGGCACGGGTTCTGCCGTCGTGGCCGCCACGTCGATGTCGTCGAGGCTTGGCGTCGTACGCAGGCGACCGGCTAGCACGAGCGGCGCGGCCACCCATGGCGTCGCGGTCAGCACAGCGGTGGCGGCGCCCAGCAGCGAGATCGGTGTCACTGCGAAAAGATAGCTCAGCATCATCCCCGCAAGCTGGCAGTTCACCTCGCCGTGCGGCAGCGCATCGCGTGCATCGTGACGAGTCGGTGTGGTTCCGTTGCTCCCCCGAGTCAGGACCGATACGTTCACACATGGTCGCGGCGGCTGATACTTTCGATCTTCCCGAGGGTGATCCTCGAGGTGCGCATCAGCGCGGTGCGCATCAGCCGCGTGCCCTCCGGGTGCCACCGCCGCTGACCGTCGGCGCCCGCGTCGCGATGATCTCGCCCTCAGGGCCGCTACAAGGGCCCCATGAGCTGGACCGCGCCGTCGCCACGGCCGAATCGCTCGGCTGGGAGGTGCAGGTCGGTCAGCATGCGTTGCGACGCACCGGGTATTTCGCTGGGGACGACGCCCAGCGCGGTGATGATCTCCTCGCGGCCGTGCACGACGACTCCGTACACGGCATCTGGTGCCTGCGGGGCGGCTACGGAGCGTCCCGCCTGCTGCCACGACTCTCGGTCGAACTGCTGCAGCGCCATCCGAAGGCGCTAATCGGCTATTCCGACATCACCGCGCTGCACGCGGCCTGGCAGCACGCCGGTCTCGTGAGCTATCACGGTCCCATGGCTCGCGCGCCGCTGTCCGACTTTTCGCGCGATTCCCTCGTGCGTGCGGTGCAGTACGGCACCGACAGCTGTGGCGCAGCGCCCGAGGCCCGTGTGGTGCGCGGTGGTCGCGCCACGGGCCGGCTGGTCGGGGGCAATCTGGCGCTCGTGTCCTCGCTGTGCGGGACGCCCTGGGCGGTGGATTTTCACGACGCGATCGTGGTGCTCGAGGATATCGGTGAAGCCACCTACCGTCTCGATCGCATGCTCACGCAGCTCCGACTCGCTGGTTCGTTCGAGGGATGCGTCGGTGTGGCGTTCGGCCACTGCACCGATTGTCCCGATACCACGGACGACGGCACACGGACGATCGAGGCGATCGTGACCGAGCTCGCCAACGCGTTACATGTCCCGACGCTGCAAGGCATCCCCGTCGGGCACATTTCCGATCAGTGGACGGTACCGTTCGGAGCGATCGCGACATTGGACGCCGACGCGCGCACCTTGTCCGTCTCGACCGCCACTGTCTCGCACGTTCACTCGATTCACCAGAGAGCACGCATATGAAAACCGCACAGCAACTCATCGCCGAAGCAAAGGTAGACATCGCTGAAGTCACGGCGCGTGAAGTGCAGGACCGACTCGTCGCCGGGGTGCCGCTCGTCCTGATCGACGTCCGTGAGCAGAACGAGTGGAATCTCGGACATGCCGCACCGGCGCAGTACATCGGCCGCGGAGTGCTCGAGAGTCAGATCGAATCTCGCGTGCCGCGTGATGCGCAGGTCGTGCTGATGTGCGCCAGTGGTAATCGCTCCGCACTCGCCGCGCGTACGCTCCTGGACATGGGCTATACCAACGTCGCATCGATGGCGGGTGGATTCCGCGACTGGGTCGCCTCGGGTGGCGCGGTGGCCGACTGAGCGAGGCCGCGCGCGACCGGCTCCTACAGCTGGCACTGCAGCATGCCGACGTCTCGCGACTCGCGAGACGTATGGCCAGTCGTGTCCCCGTCGATGCATCGCCGGTCGTCGAGTCCCGGCTGGCCGCGGTGTCGGCTGTGCTGCGCGTGGTCGACGGGGAGCCGGAGTTGTTGTTCATCAAGCGCGCGGAGTTGGAGCGCGACCCTTGGAGCGGCCACATGGCCTTCCCTGGCGGTCGTCTCGAACCTGGTGATGCCTCACTCGAAGTCACCGCGGTGCGCGAAACGCAGGAAGAACTCGCCCTCGATCTCACGCAGGGCCGCATGCTCGGGCGCCTCGATGATCTTGCGCCGCGCAATCGGTCATTGCCGCCGATCCTCATCCGACCGTTCGTCGCGATCGTTCAGCCGAATGTGATGTTCACGCCCAGCGAAGAAGTGGCTGCGACCTTCTGGGTGCCGCTCGCCCGCCTGCAGCATGAGAGCTCGAAGGCCGAGTACGTGGTCGAGATGAACGGCAAGCGCGCCACGTTTCCGGCGTTTCGCGTGGAGCAGCACATCGTGTGGGGGCTCACGGAACGTATCGTGCGCCAGTTGCTTACGCTCGTCAAACCATAATTCGCGTTGCCGTTCGCGTTGCCGTTCGCGTTGTCGTTCGCGTCGGGGCCGACCGAACGCTTTGTTCGTCGGGTCCGTAGTGTCAGGATCGGATTCACCCGCACCCCACCCGAGGGCACGACGTTGCCAACGTGTTTCGCGCTTCACCGCTCCGCTCGTACGGTTGCCACAACGGCTCTGCTCTTCACTGGCACCGCCGCCACGGGCTGCCAGCGCCCCTCGGCTGCCGCGGTGGCGCCGATGTCGGGGAAGCGCGTCGAAAGCGACCGTGGCATGGTGGCCGCGTCACACCCCGATGCCGCGGCGGCAGGCGCGGCGATTCTGGCGCAGGGCGGCAACGCCGTTGATGCATTTGCGGCCACGGCGTTTGCGCTCGCCGTTACCGATGTCTCGCAGACGGGCCTCGGCGGCGGTGGCGCGATGACGTTCTTCAACGCGAAAACCAAGACGGTCGAGCATTTGTCGTTCTATCCGCGGGCCGGTGAAGATGCCGCGTGGGCGCGCGCCGACACTTCGCGCGGTCGTCGTCCGGGGCGCGCCGCGGCAACGCCCGGGATGGTCGCAGGCGTGCTTGAAGCGCACACCAAGTGGGGCACGCTCACGCGTGCGCAGGTGATGGAGCCGGCCATCGCGCTGGCGCGGGATGGTTTCGTGGTGTCGCCGTTGCTGGCGCGCACGATCGTCTCTTCACGCGACAAGCTGATGGCCGATTCGCTGGCGGCCGCGCGGTTCATGCCGCGTGGCGAGGCGCTGCGGCCCGGTGATCGACTGATTCAGCCCGAACTGGCGGTGACACTGCAGCGCATCGCGAGTGAGGGCGCCACGGTGTTCTACAACGGCAGCATCGCTGAACGGCTGTCAGCAAAGGTGACGGCGCAGGGGGGATTGATCACCGTGCGCGATATGAACACGTATTTCGTCACGCCGATGCGCCCGCTGTGCACCATGTGGCGCGGATATACGCTGCTCGGCGCGCCGCCTCCAATGGGTGGCGAATCGGTGCTCGAGATGCTGCAGCTCGCTGATGTAACGGGCGTCGCCGATGCCGGCTCGTTTACCGACAACGGTGCTGCGGTGGCGAAGCTCGCCGACATCATGCGCATTGGCAACGTCGACGCGAGCGAGTACCGCGGCGATCCGGCCGTGCAGCGCGTGCCGGCGCATGGCGTCGTGCACCCCGCATTCGCGCGTCAGCGTGCAGGACTGGTGGGTGGCGCACTGCCCGACACGGCCGTAGCCGGCAATCCGTGGGCCTTCGATACGCTCGCATCGCCGGGTAACTGCGGTCGGTTCAATCCGTATCCCGCCTCGACCGCACTGCGCACGGGTAGCATCGGTGGCGCGGTGCGCGACACGACCTCTGCCGAAGAGGGGCAAAGCTTCACGTCGCATCTGGCCGTGGTCGACGGTGACGGGAGCGCCGTGTCGGCTACCACCACCGTTGGTGTATTGTTTGGCTCGGGTGTGTATACCGACGGGTTCTTCCTGAACTCGGCGGGCAGCAATTTCGACGCGAAGACGCGCGGCACGAACCGCTACGCGAATTCTACGATGTCGCCGACGCTGATTCTCGATGGGGACAAGGTGCGTCTCGTGGTAGGCGCCGCCGGTTCGCAGTACATCCAGCCGGCGATCACGCAGGTCACGATTCGGATGCTCGCGTTTGGTGAGGATCCCGCGGTTGCCCTGTCCGCGCCGCGCATTCACGCGAGCAGCAATACGAAGGAGGTCGAAGTGGAGCCGGGCTTCGCCACGAGCGTGTACCAGGCGCTCGTCACGCGCGGGTACGCGCCCGCCAGCCGAGTGCGCGACATCAGCTTTGGCGGCGTACACGCCGTGTTCGTACGCAAAGACGGGAAGCGGATCGGCGTGGCGGACCCGCGTCGCGATGGCACCGCTGCCGGCTGGTAGTACGCTGGGCACCGCTCAGTACCGTTCGGCACGCGTTGCCGTCGGTGGCGTTACGTGGCCCGGTGCAGCCCCTGCTCGCGCGCGAGATCGCCGAGGGCCGTGCGGTCTCGCACGTCGAGTTTGTCAAAGATATTCGCGAGATGCGTTCCCGCAGTTCGTGCGGTAATGCCGAGCCGTGCGCCGATCTCCTTATTGCTCAGGCGTTGTGCGACTAATCGTACGATGTCGAACTCACGCGGCGTCAGCGTGGACAGGCGTGAGCTTTGGTGGTCGCCGGCCACTTTGCCGCCCAGGGATCGCAACACGGTGCGCGCGTCTTCCGCCGCCGGTCGTGCACCGAGTCGCTCGAGCATTTGTAGCGCCTCGCGCGCCTCGTGCTTGGCTTCGGTGATCGCGCCTGCCTGTTGCAGCGCACGGGCCAGCCGCAGTCGCGTGCGGGCCGCGTCGAACGGATAGGGCACCGCTTCCAGCGTGGCGATGGCGCGCTGCAGCAGCAGGATCGCGTCGGCGGTTCGCTCTTCACGGAGCGCGTCAGCGCCGTCGATCACCAGCACCCACGCGGCGCCGATCGGATGCGCCAGATGCGTGGCGTCGTGCTCCAAGCGACGTCGTACTGCGCGCAACGTGTTGTCGTCGCCCACGGCCAGCGCCGCCTCGGCCAACGTGGGTAGCAGACGATACACCGCCCACGCGATATACCCCGTGCGATCGGCGATCGCGATGGCGGTCTGCCCGAGCGCAAGCGCCTGCACATGCTCGCCGACGGCAGTGAGATACGCTGTTCGCGCCACGCACGCCGGCAGTACGCCGTGCACTTCGAATGGGCGTTCGAGGTCCAGATCCGCCGCACCCGACACCTCCCACGCTTCATCGATGAGGCGCTTGGCCGCCGCAAAGTCACCGCGCTGCAGATACACGCCGCTCACCCAGTAGAGTAGACGCGCCAGCAACGTGGTCTGGTCGAGCGCGCGCGCCATGGCGATGGCGCGTTCGCCGTCCATGATCGCGCGATCCCACTCGCCCGTGCCAGCGTGGTACTCGATCACGATCTCCAGGGTCCGGAGTTCGAGCAGCGGCGAATTCAGTTCAGCGGCCAGTCGCGTCGCCTCCTTCAGGTGCGTCTCAAGGGCGCCAGTGTGCGCCGTCAGTGCCGCGAGCACGGCCGCCGACCAATGCGCTGACCAGGCCAGATTGCGTTCGCCGCTCCGCTCGGCAAGCGCGACGGCGCTGCGCGCGTGCGTCCATGCCCGGTGCGCCGGGCCGGACCATAGATGGACCATCAGGAGCATACGGTGCGCGCGTGCCAGCAACGGAACCTGACCGAGGCGCTCGGCGATCTCCACGGCGATCGTGATCTCCCGCTTCGCCGCCTCGGGCAGGCCGAGCGCTTGCAAGCAGTCGCCCTTGGCGAGCCGGATGCGTGCCAGCAGCACTTCGGTCTGCGCATTTCCGCTGCCGCTGAAGCTCGCGCTGGCCTGCGCCACTGCCACGTCGAAGTGATGTAGAGCGTCCTCGCGTCGGCCCAATCCCTGCTGGGCAAGACCCAATCGTCTCTCCGCCACGGCCACTCCCAGCGTGTCGCCACGTGCTTCCGCCAGCGCCGATGCCCTCTCGCACATCGCGATCACTTCGCTGTACTCGCCGAGCCGCCGGTACAAGCGCGCCAGTTCGTCGAGGAGCATCGGCACATCGGCCGAATGATCGTCGGGAAGATGCTCGTCGATCCGATCGAGCGCGGCCCGCAGCGTGACCGCGGCTTCGCGGCGTGCAAGACGACCGAGTGCTTGACGACCAGCGTGAAGCAGCCACTTCACCGAGCGAGCCGTCTCCACCCGCGGATCCGCTTGCCGCCAATGTGCCGCGATCGATTCGGCCTCACGGTCTGCGTGGCGGCCGGCGACCGATTCAATGGCGGCGGCGATGCGTGCATGCAGTTCACGCTCACGCGCGAGGCCGACATGTGACACCAGCGTGAGTCGCATCATCGGATGCACGAGGTCGTATGTGATCACGCTCCCGTCGGCCTGTTCGGTCACGATTCCCTCGCCGCGCAGGTCGCCAAGGGCGAGACGAAGTGCGTCTTCGGAGAGTCCGCTCGTGGTGCGCACCACGTCGTGTGGCGCGGTGGTGCCGATGACTGCGATCACGTCACTCACGGCGCGGGCGTCGGTGCTGAGCCGTCCGAGCCGTTCCAGGAGCAGCTCGCGCACCGACGGTGGGAGCACGAGCCGTGCAACGTGCCATCCCACCCACACACCACCTTGCTGCCGCAGTTCGCCGCGCGACACGAGCTCGCGCAACGTCTGATCGACGAAGAATGGATTGCCGCGTGTGCTGTCCTCCAGCAAGGTGGCGAACGGCATGACCGCCTCACGCTCCACGTGAAACGCCGTCGACAGCAACGATGCGATGTCATCGCGCGAGAGTGGCGTGAGTCGGAGTTCGCGCACATCGCTGACGGTGCGTAGTGAGCGCAGCGCGAGACGCAGCTCATCGCTGAGCGGCCGATCCGATTCATTCCAGCTCGCCACCAGCAGTACGCGTTCCTTGCCAAGTTGCCGACTCACGAAGTGCAACAACTCGATCGACGAGCTGTCGGCCCACTGCAGATTCTCGAGACAGAGTAGCAACGGCTGCCGTTCACTGAGCCGGCCAAGCAGCTGCAAAATGCCGGTGTGCAGTCGCAGGCGTTGCTCGGCCAAAGTCACGCCGTCGGTCAGACGCTGCTGTACGAGGTCCGACTCGGACATGAGTCGCGGGGTGAGCGCCGAGAGGATGCGCTTGTCGCCACGGGTCAGGCGGGTGAGCGCGCCAGAGTCGAGCGCGGCAAGCAACGGCTCGAGCGCGTCGCTGAAGAGGGCGTACGGGATGGCCGTTTCCAGAGGATACGCGCGTCCGGTGACGGCCTGCCAGCCGGTTGCTGTGGCCGTGGTCGCCGCTTCCTGGACGAGTCGTGTCTTGCCGACGCCGCCGTCTCCACTCAACAGCAGGAGCTGAGCGCGTCCGAGAGCCGACTCGACGAGCGCGCGCTCGAGGACGTCGAGCTCCGCACGGCGGCCGGTGAAGGGCAGCGTAAACGTGGTCGCCGTCTGCATTAGAAGGCCTGATTGAATCCGATGTACAGACCGCTCGAACGGTCGCGCCCGAGGCCGTAGTCCACGCGCACGGCGGTGCGTTGCCGCGGATCAATCTGCACGCGGACGCCACCGCCATACGTGGGGAGCACGCGCGCATCGGTGAGCGTGTCCCATGCCCGACCGATCGTCCCGGCGCCGGCGAACGCCACCAGGCCGAGGCGATGGACGATCGGTGAGCGATATTCGACTTGCGCGGCCGCGAGTCGCTGATCGCGGAAGCGTCCGCGCGAGTAGCCACGCATGATGTCGCCACCGCCCACCAGCGCCAACTGGTCGAACGGCGTGTCGCCACTCACCCCCAGTAACAGCAGCTGTGCCGCCAGCACGTGCGTGCCTGTAAGCGTGCGGTAGTGGCGGGCATCGATACGCACGCGATCATACTGAAAGGGCGAGCCCAGATGGTCGTCGTTGCGGGTGTAGGTGAATTGCGCAAAGGTGCCCTGGTGCGGCGCGAACAGATTGTCACGAGAATCGAGCAGCGCGCCGGCCGACAGTTCGACGAGGCGTCCGCCGTCGCTGCCGGTCAACGTGCCCTGTCGAATCACGCCGATCGAGTCGGCGGTGATCGATTGGTCCACGAATCGGATACCGCCCGTGGCGTACCAGCGCCCGCGAAGGCGCTGCTGCACGCCGACCACCGCCTCAACCCCCTTCGGCGTAAAGATCTCCTTATCGCCGGCCGCTGCCGAATCGCCGATGCCGTAGTAGGGCAGAGGGAATTTTTGCCAGGCCAGCAGCGCGTTCACCCGACGGCCATTCCGTCGCGTCCAGTGTTCACCTTCAACGGAGAGGCGGGTCTGTCCCTTGGTGCTGCGGATCGCGGTGGCGATCAGCGACGCGGGTCTCGCCTGGTCCATGGCTGGGCGGTCGACGACGGCGAGCACGGTGGCGCCGAACTGGAGGCCTGTTTCGGGCGCGGAACCGAGCGCGGGGAGCGGTTGAATACGACGTCGTCCGACGGTCGAGTCTGGCGCACCTTGGGCCGGCGTACTGCTCGGTGCGATGAGCGCGACGACGGCTGCCACCGCGAGGCGCCTGCGCCACTCGGCATATCTGATGGACTGGTAATAGGTTACGAGGCGATTCGAGCGGGTCATGAGTGGCTCGGTCAAGGGGGGAGGAGTCGTGACCGGTACATGGTGCGTGAACGCCGACAGGAAAAGGATACGTCGCATGACGTAGTGGGACGAGTGTGCGGATACGTCAGTCGCGCGCACCCGCGGTCCCGTCTTGTCAAAAGATTAGCCATGCCTAACTTTCATACATGGCTGCTGCGAATACTGATCCGACCGCTCCTGCGACCGCCCCTCCTGTACCCGACCCAAGCGCCACCACGTCCTCACCGCCTCCGTTATCCACGGCAGAGCCCGGCTGGCGTCGCGCGCGCTTAGCGCCCTCGCTGGCTGAGGTGCATCGCTCCATCGACGTGAATGGCGCGACCTGGCTCCGGAAACTCGTGGCCTTCGCCGGCCCCGGTTACCTCGTGGCGGTGGGGTACATGGACCCCGGCAATTGGGCGACAGGCCTCGCTGGTGGTTCGCGCTTCGGGTACACGTTGCTCTCGGTCATTCTGCTGTCGAACCTGATGGCGATCTTGCTGCAGGGACTCGCCTCGAAGCTCGGAATCGTGACGGGACGTGATCTGGCGCAGGCCTGTCGCGATCACTACTCGCCGCCGGTCGCGTTCGCTTTGTGGGTGCTGTGTGAGATCGCCATCGCGGCGTGCGATCTCGCCGAGGTGATCGGCACCGCGATCGCGCTCAATCTACTCTTCGATATCCCGCTGCC
>JBBQAK010000474.1:0-2314 GCA_038316215.1 Gemmatimonadales bacterium
CGAGGATCCACTTCGCCACGTTGTCGAGGAAATATCGATCGTGGGTGATGGCGACCACGGTGCCCGTGTAGCGCTCGAGATGATGCTCCAACCACGCCACGCTTTCGGCGTCGAGGTGGTTGGTGGGCTCGTCGAGCAACAGCATGTCCGGCTCTTCCAACAGAATCTTGCACAGCGCCACGCGACGCTTTTCACCACCGGACAACTTGGTCACGTCGGCGTCGCCGGGCGGCAAACGCAGTGCGTCCATCGCCACGTCGATCTTGTTGTCGAGATTCCACAGATCGTGCTGGTCGATGTACTCCTGCAGCTTGCCCTGCCGGTCGATCAGCGCGTCGAAGTCGGCGTCCGGCTCGGCGAACTTGAGCGAGATGTCATTGAACTCGTTCAGCGCATCACGCTGCGCTTTGACGGCGAGTTCCACATTCCCTCGCACGTCGAGCGTCGCGTCGAGCTCCGGCTCCTGCGCCAGGTAGCCGATGCGCGTGCCTTTGTGCGCCCACGCCTCGCCCTGAAACTCCGTATCGAGACCGGCCATGATGCGCAGCAGTGACGACTTACCGGCGCCGTTCGGGCCGAGCACACCGATCTTTGCGCCGGGATAGAACGACAACCAGATGTCATCGAGGATGATGCGCGAAGGTGGAACCACCTTGCGCAGCGCCTTCATGACGTAAATGAACTGCGGAGCCATATGTTGTGCCGAAGCGGAAAAGCGGAAGTCGAGGAGCGGGATTGAGAAACAGGCCAACCCTGAAATCTAGCTAAATCGGGTCGGGTTCCAGAGTGCGTTCCAACACCTTTCCGTTCACGACGCTCACGTAGTACACCTTGGCCTCCTTGCGGGTGGAGACGACGCGCTTGACCGCCGTTTCCTCGAAGTAGATGCCGGCGTCGTTGTCGCAGGCGTAGCCGGGCTTCATCTCGCCTGACCCGATCAGCTTCTGATACAGCGGACGCCGCCCCGCTTCGGCGTCGTAGTGCGGCGAATGGCTCCCTGACAGGAAGCCGAGGCACTTCACGATGGATAGCGCCTTGGGCCGCGAATCGGTGGTACCCTCTTCGAACCAGCACAGCGACCCGGCGCTCGCCCCGCCCAGCACGATGCCGCGGTCCCACGCCGTGCGCAGTACCTCGTCGATCCCCTGCGCCTTCCAGATTGCCTGCTGATTCAGCGTGTTGCCCCCCGACGCCACGATCGCGTCCATCGACAGCAGGACCTCATCCCAGCCCTGCTTTTGCGACAAGCTCTCGATGAACACGTTCTGCACGAACGGTTCGACATTCAGCGGCGCGCACGATTGATAGAAGCTGATCGCCGATTGCAGACTGTCGGCCGACGCCGACGGCAGGAAGCAGATGCGCGGTCTCGCCTTCCCCGTCAGCTCCGCCATGTACTTGATGAAGCCGGTGCGGAACCCACCGCCCGCAATCAGAATCTTGCGCGTCGCGCGCTCGGTGCGCATGGGTGCCATCAGCTCCTCGGCGTGTTCGCCGACGTCGTTCGTCTCAGTCATCAGTCGCTCCGCGCCGCCCATCGAATTGGCGATCGCCCCTGCTGTTCCCAACGCTGAGGTCACGAGAAAATCCCGTCGAATCATGTCTGGCTCCGCCGTCGTGGTGAGTCACTGGATGCATGCCTGGGTGCCCGTCACTTCTTGAGTAACACGTCGGTCATCTTACGCACTGGCGAGACATACGCGCTGATCACACTCTCGTTGCCATCGGCACCGATCGCTGCCACGCCGAAGACGTAGTCGTCGATCGACACGTTCGGCATGGTCAGCTGCGTCACGTTCCCCACAAGCTGCGACTTCTGCCAGTCGTTGGTCCACGCGTCGCGCCAGTACACGCGGTACGCCACCGCGCCCGGCGAGGGCTGCCACTGCAGGCTGGCGTCATAGCCGCTGCGACCGCGTCCCAGTGTCGGTGACCCGCCGCCGGTCGTCACCCGCGGCGCCGGTGGTGCCAACGCCACCGAGGCGGCCGACGCCGCGTTCACGCGAGTGTTCTGCGCGAGATAGCGGAAGTCCATCCCTTCCAGTTTGTCGTCGGGCGAATGCTGTCGCTCATAGTTCTCGTTCGCTTCGCGGAACACGATGGCCGGGAAATCGTTGGCGGTGAACGACGAGTGATCACTGCCGCGCCCAAAGCGATCCTCACGCGCCATCAGGCGAATGGTATGCGACGGCACGTAGGTACCCGCGACGCGCTGGACATACCGGGCCAGCGAGCGATGCGGCGAATCTTCCGGACCGAGCGCATAGATCTTCACGCTCTCGCCGTCGACGATGCCGTTGCCGCCGAGGCTGCT
>JBBQAK010000473.1:0-2316 GCA_038316215.1 Gemmatimonadales bacterium
GGTGGATGATGTGGAACTGGCTGGTGTCGGCGCTGTCGATCGGGAGCACCATCGTGTTGTACGACGGCGCGCCGTTGGCGCCATCGGCGGACATCCTGTGGCGTATGGCGGCCGAGGAACGCGTTTCGGTCTTCGGCACCAGTGCCAAGTATCTCTCCGTGCTCGAGAAAGCGGGCGTGCAACCCCGTGCGCAGTTCGACTTGTCGTCGCTGCGAGCGATCCTTTCCACGGGCAGCCCACTGGCGGCGCACAGTTACGACTTCGTCTACGCGCAGATCAAGTCGGACGTACGTCTGGCCAGTATCAGTGGTGGCACCGACATCGTGAGCTGCTTCGCACTCGGCGATCCCACGGGACCGGTGTACCGCGGTGAGTTGCAGATGCGTGGACTCGGCATGGCGGTTGAGGTATTCGGCGACGACGCGACGCCGGTGCTCGAGACGCCGGGGGAGCTGGTATGTACGCGTCCGTTCCCAAGCATGCCCGTGGCGTTTTGGAACGATCCCGATGGCGCCCTGTACCGCGCCGCGTACTTCGAGCATTTTCCCGGTGTCTGGCGCCATGGCGACTGGGCGGAAATCACGGCACACGACGGTCTCATTATTCACGGCCGCAGCGACGCGACGCTCAATCCCGGTGGTGTACGGATCGGCACCGCAGAGATCTATCGGCAAGTTGAGCAGATTCCGGCAATCTTGGAGTCGCTGGTGATCGAGCAGCGACTTGGTCCCGATGGCGACGATTCACGCGTGGTGCTGTTCGTGCGCCTGCGCGAAGGCGAGCCGCTCTCCGACGACGTGCAGCGGGAGATCCGGCAGCGCATCCGCGAACATGCCAGTCCGCACCACGTCCCCAAGGTTATCGTGGCGGTGGCCGATATTCCCCGTACGATCAGCGGGAAAATCACCGAACTCGCCGTTCGTGACGTGGTACATGGCCGACCGGTCAAAAACGCCGACGCGCTGGCGAACCCGGCGGCGTTGGCGCTCTTCGCCGATCTTCCGGAGCTCCGGTTTTAGGCGCCACGGTGCCGAACGGGGTTATCTTTCGGAAATCCCGCCGGACCAGCCCCGTTCGTGGAGCATCGTCCCATGTGTAAGAATCCGCTTTCGGAAGACCAACGGCAACGCGCCTGGATCGGCGCGCTGCCGCGTTCGCATATCTGAGTTTGAGATGGCTGCCCACGGTCGGCACGATTTCGCGTGTTCGACTGTCCATCCATTACAACTGAGGTCTGCCCCATGGCGACGATGACTATTCCCGAGCAGGGAATTGCGCACGATGCGTTCCCGATCAACGGCACCGACTATGTCGAGTTCTATGTCGGCAACGCGAAGCAGGCGAGCCACTATTACCGCGCCGCGTTCGGCTATCAACTGGTGGGCTATCGTGGCCCGGAAACCGGGGTGCGCGACCGCGCCAGCTATCTCATGCAGCAGGGGAAGATCCGTCTCGTGCTGACGACGGCGCTCAACCCCGAGTCGCCGATCGCCGCGCACGTGCACCAGCACGGCGACGGCGTCCGCGACTATGCGCTCTGGGTGGACGACGCGCGATCGGCCTATGCGACCGCGATCGAACGCGGGGCCATCGCGATTCAGGAGCCGCAGGTGTTCTCCGACGAGCATGGTGAGGTGGTCATCGCCGCGATCGGCACCTACGGCGACACGATTCACTCGCTTGTGGAGCGTCGCCAGTATCGCGGTTTTTTCTTACCCGGATTTCGCGAAATTGCAGCGCGTTACCAGCCCGAGAGCGTCGGCCTCAAGTACGTCGATCATTGCGTCGGCAACGTCGAACTCGGCCAGATGAATCGCTGGGTCGACTACTACGCGAACGTGATGGGCTTCCGGAATCTCATCACCTTCGACGACGACGACATCAGCACCGAGTATTCGTCGCTCATGTCCAAGGTGATGGCGAACGGCGACGACAAGATCAAGTTTCCGATCAACGAGCCGGCGTCGGGCAAGAAGAAGTCGCAGATCGAGGAGTATCTCGATTTCTACGGCGGACCCGGCGCACAGCACATGGCCCTCGCCACCGACGACATTCTGGCCACGGTCACCGCCCTCCGTGAACGCGGCGTCGAGTTTCTGTCGGTGCCAACGTCGTATTACGCCGAGTTGCAGGAGCGCGTCGGGCAGATCGACGAGGATATCCACGCGCTCGCGGCGCTGGGCATCCTGGTGGACCGTGACCCCGATGGCTACCTGCTGCAGATCTTCACGAAGCCGGTCGAAGATCGTCCTACGCTGTTCTACGAAATCATTCAGCGAAAGGGCGCCAGGAGCTTCGGGAAAGGCAACTTCAAGG
>JBBQAK010000380.1:0-3965 GCA_038316215.1 Gemmatimonadales bacterium
GGCGGGCGATTGAGCAGCACGTACGTGGTGACCGCGGTCGCGGCCACGGCGCCAATGGCCATCGCAATTCGTGCGCCCTTCCCCAACCGCACGGCCACGCTTGCCGTCGTTCGCGCCGTCTCCGTTGGCGTGATCCCGCCGTTAATCGTCGTGAACCGTTCGAGCGCGGCGTGCAGCTCGGCCGCCGTTTGGAAGCGATCACCAGGTTGCTTCGCCAGACATCGTAGAATGAGCGCGTCGAGCGCCGGCGCGAGGCCCGCGCGATGCAGGGAGGGGGCCTCGGGTGCCTGCGTCACATGCGCCGCCAGCACCTGTTGCGGTGATCCGCCCACGAACGGCGGCCGCCCTGTGAGCAGTTCGTACGACATCGCACCCACCGCGTAAATGTCGGCCCGATGGTCCACGTGCGGGTCGGCCACCGCCTGCTCGGGCGACATGTAGGTCGGCGTGCCGATCGCCATCCCCACCGTGGTCACCATGTGGCCGCCGGTCGCGTCGCTTACCGCCTTGGCCACACCGAAATCGGCCACCAGCGCATGACGCCCCGAGAGCATCACGTTGTCCGGCTTGATATCGCGGTGCACCACGCCCAGCTCGTGCGCGTGCGCCAGCGCATCGACCACCTCGGCGATCAGCCGCACCGCCTCGTACACCGGGAGTGCGCCATCACGCGCCATGCGCTCACGGAGCGACTGCCCGCTCACGTACGGCATGACGTAGAACAGGAGGCCGTCTTCAGCACCCGAGTCGAGCAACGGCAGGATGTTCGGATGCTGCAACTGCGCGGCGATGCGGATCTCGCGCAGGAAGCGATCCCCGCCGAGTGACGCAGACAGCTCCTCACGCAGAATCTTGATCGCGACCTTGCGATCGTGTTTCAGATCGTGGGCGAGATACACGGTGGCCATACCGCCGGCGCCGAGTTCGCGCTCGATGCGGTAGCTACGGCCAAGGGCGGCGGTGAGACGATCGGGGGATTGCGTCATGGACAGGACTGGGCGAACGGAGTGCGCGGTACGTGGGCCATCGCCTTCGCGACGCGGGCCGACGCGCGGCGCCGCTACTCGCCCATGGCCTCCACGTCGGCAAGATCCTTCAGGCGACCCGACGCGCGCGTATTCAGGATGAGCGCCTCGCGGCCACGGAACGGAATCATCCGACGACGCACCGTGTGCTGCACCCGTCGCGGTGAAGCGCTCGCAAAGTCACCGAGTCCGGAGAGCGCCGTGAGCAGTGGTCCTGCGTTGCTCTCGGCACGCCGTGCACCGCCAGCGCATGCGCCCCGACTACCATCAACCGGGCATCCGCGTCGCGGAGAGCGACGAGCAGCTCGAACCAATCGTCGTTCACGGGCGACGCACGACATGAATGGGCATCGATGCTCGTGCGGACGCCGGTGCGGAGCGTCCGCCAATTTCAAACATGCGCGCAGACAATGCTGCGACCATCTCGAAACGCTCGACCGCCGTGGTAGCCGCCAACCAGGTGTCCGGTGGCTCTTCGCCTAGTCGGTAAATCCGCACGGGCATGTCGGCGCGCGCGGCGCGACGATCTGGCGTAGTCATGCTGGAAATGTACGCTGTAGGTGGAGACATGACACGCTACGCCAACGCGGCGGGCGGCGGCACGGCACGTGAGCAGCACGCCATCCGGCGTCTCGATCACAAACACCTCGTCATTGGCCGTGAGGTATTGCCGCTGCGGCACCGCTTTCGGAATGATGGCCCCGAGCGAGTCGCCAATCGTGACGAACCATGCTCACTTACAAACAGCAGGAGAAGCAGTGTAACCTATTGCCAACGTGTCGCTTACCACCGCCTGATACTTCCCGCCCCTTCCGCCCCGTCACCCAGTGCGTAACATCCCCCCATGAACATCCTCGAACGGCTCACCAGCGCACTCGCCGACCGCTATCGCGTGGAACGCGAGATCGGCGCGGGCGGCATGGCCACGGTGTATCTCGCGCACGACCTGAAACACGACCGCGAGGTGGCCATCAAGGTGCTGCATCCCGATCTCGGGGCGGCGCTCGGCGGCGAGCGGTTCTTAAGTGAAATCCGCACCACGGCACGCCTGCAGCATCCGCACATTTTGCCGCTGCTGGACAGCGGCGAAGCGGACACGCTCCTGTATTACGTGATGCCGCTGGTAACCGGCGAGACGCTGCGCGCGCGCATCGAGCGCGAACGGCAACTGCCGATTGCCACCGCCGTGCAGATCGCGCGTGAAGTGGCCAGTGCGCTCGAACACGCGCACAAGCAGGGGATCATTCATCGCGACATCAAACCCGAGAACATTCTGCTGCAAGACGGCTCGGCGTTGGTGGCAGACTTCGGCATCGCGCTGGCCGTACGGAGCGCCGGTGGACAACGGCTCACGCAAACGGGGTTGAGTCTGGGCACGCCGCAGTACATGAGCCCCGAGCAGGCCATGGGGGAACGCGTGATCGACGCGCGCAGCGACGTGTACGCGTTGGCGGCGATCCTATACGAAATGCTGACCGGCGACCCGCCGTTCACCGGCTCCAGCGTGCAGGCCGTTGTCGCGAAGGTGATGAGCGCCGAACCGGAACGGCTCACGCTCACGCGCAAAACTATTCCCCTCGCGATTGAGCGTGCCGTACTCACGGGACTGGCGAAGTTGCCGGCGGATCGACAGGAAAGCGCTGCCGTCTTTGGCGCTGCGCTGCGTGATGCGTCACCGGAGACGGTGTCCGAGACCACGCAGTCGAGCGCCTCGACTGTAAGCGCGGCGCGCCCAGCACATCGCGGCAGCACGTGGAAAGTCGGCGTGGCTGGTCTCGCGGTGGGCATGGCGATCATGGCGGCCGCACTGTGGCTGCGTGGGGCCGCGCGCGACGGCACCACCGCCATGGGCTTCGCGCGCGCACAAATGACGTTTACCGGGAAGGCGGCGTTGCCGGCGATCACGCCAAACGGTGACGTGATTGCCTATGTCGAAAGCGACTGCGAACAGCAGGGACACGACGCGTTCGCGATCGCGCGCAACGCCGACGCGTCGGTGCCCTGTGTCCAGTCGCTCATGGTCCAAGACACGGGATCATCGACTGCCGTACGGGTCATGACTCGCGTGCCGTCGATTCGTGCCGTCCGATGGCTGGCCAACGCGACCAGCCTGGTCGTCGACGCCACACTCGACTCGCTACGCAGCGGGATCTTTCTGGTTCCGCGTCTCGGCGGGGCAACGCGACGCGTGGCCGAGCGGGGGCCGTTCGATGTGCACGCCACCGGCGACACAATACTCGTGTTGCCACTCGCGTCGGCGCGCGCCACGCACGCGCAGATCATCGTCGCCGCCACGGGAGCCGTGGCGGACAGCATTTCCGTACCGCCCATGGACGTTGTCGGGATCGCGTGGTCTCCCAACGGCGAACGCATGGCGCTCGTGAATGCGTCGATCATTCTGCTGATTGCGCGCGACGGCACGGTGTTGGACTCGCTCCCGCTGCGTATGCGGAGCACGATTCATTGGGCACCCGACGGATCCGCCTTGTTCGTTTTCTTGCCGGCACCGGCCCGAGACGACGAATTCGTGCGTATCGACGTCGATCAAAACGGTCACCTCGCTCGGCTGCCCGTTGCCGTGATGCCACGCGTGCCCACGCTCTATCGCGGCGAGTTCGACATTGCTGCACGCACCGGTAGGCTCCTGTTCATCTCGGGTGAGGCACGACAGGACCAGTGGATATTCGACGTCGGCGCAGGGAATACGGCGCCGCGCGCGGTGACCACAGGGACGTCGTGGTACGGCAATGCCGCGATCGCTCCTGATGGACAAACGCTGTACTACGTTCGCGGTAACTCCGCCGGCGATAACCTTTATCGCCTCGAACTCAATGGAGTGCCGAACAGCGTGCAGGACGACGAGGCGCTCACGAACAGCCGTGGCCCGGGCTATGAGATCGTGAGCCTCTCGCAAGATGGGCGTCGCGTGACGTTTACGAA
>JBBQAK010000259.1:0-5668 GCA_038316215.1 Gemmatimonadales bacterium
ACCTTCGTGCCGTCCTTCGACAGGATTTCGTACACGACGCTCGGGCTCGTCGTGATGAGGTTCAGGTTGTATTCGCGCTCGAGCCGCTCCTGCACGATTTCCATATGCAGCAGCCCGAGGAATCCGCATCGGAAGCCGAAGCCGAGTGCAGTGGAAGTTTCCGGCTCGTACTGCAGTGAGGCGTCGTTCAGCTTCATCTTCTCGAGCGCATCACGCAGCGTTTCGTACTGCGTGGTGTCGGTGGGATAGATGCCCGCGAACACGAACGACTTCACTTCCTGATAGCCGGGCAGCGCTTCGGTGGCGCGATTGTCCTGATCGAAAATCGTGTCGCCGGCGCGCGTCTCGCGTACCGAACGCACGGCGGCGAGCACGTAGCCCACTTCGCCGGCATGCAGCACGTCGGTGGGCACTTGTCGCAGCTGCAGGTAGCCCACTTCGGCCACTTCGTACACGTTATCCGACGCGCCGAAGGTGATCTTGGTGCCCTTGCGCATTTCGCCGTCTACTACGCGAATGCTCGGAATGGCGCCGCGATACTTGTCGTAATACGAATCGAAGATGAGTGCGCGCAACGGGGCATTCAGATCACCCGTTGGCGATGGCACCCGCCGCACGATCTCTTCCAATAACTCCGGCACGCCGGTGCCTTCCTTGCCGCTCACCTGCAACACGTCCTCCGGCCGGCAGCCGATCAAGTCGACCACTTCCTGACGACGACGCTCTGGCTCGGCGCCCGGCAAGTCGATCTTGTTGAGCACCGGAATGATTTCGAGCCCGGCGTCCATCGCGAGAAACAGGTTGGACAACGTCTGCGCCTGAATGCCCTGCGACGCGTCGACCACCAAAATCGCGCCTTCGCACGCGGCGAGGGACCGCGACACTTCGTACGTGAAGTCCACGTGCCCCGGCGTATCGATCAGGTTGAGCTCGTAGTTCTGCCCATCGCCCGCTTTGTAGCTCATGCGCACGGCATTGAGCTTGATCGTGATGCCGCGTTCGCGCTCGAGGTCGAGCGTGTCGAGCACCTGAGACTTCATTTCGCGCTTCTGCAACGTGCCGGTTTTCTCGATCAGTCGGTCCGCGAGGGTGGACTTGCCGTGATCGATGTGCGCGACGATGCAGAAGTTGCGGATGTGACTGAGTTCCAACGGTGTGCCTTGCTAGAAGGGGCGATGCGTGGACAGCCATACAAGATAATCGATTCGCCCCGCCATCTGGTGACCAGATATGCGCACGGCCGGCGTCCGAAACGGGCGGAGGCTTCGTAACCCTTTCAAGTATAGTGACTTATAGCGCTCGAGAAGGCGTCGTTGGGGCCGCGGCTCCCGCTAGGGCTTCACCACCGGCCGTTGCGCGTGCTTGTCGAAGAAATCGAACATCGCCGCAAAGTTCGGTTCCACCACGTTGATATGATCGCCGCCGGGCACTTCGACGTACTGCACGTCGGCCCCTACGCCCTTGAGCGCGGCGACCATGACGCGCGAGCCACCTACGGACACGGTCGCATCGGCATCGCCGTGGACCACAAACTGCGGAATGCCGCCGATGGTCCTGGCCGTAGACGCGACGCCGAAGCCGGAGAACACGCCAAGCGCCGTCCACAGCTCCGGCGTTTTGGCCGCGATCGCCCACGTACCGATGGCGCCCATCGAATGGCCCATGAGATAGATGCGGCGATCGTCCACCGCATAGCGCGATCGCACCGACTGCAGCACCTGCATCACATCCTGTTCGCTCAATTCGCGCGCGCGGCGTGCCGCTGGGTCGCCACTCGGTCCGCCGAGCGACACGCCATATCCGCCGTCGACGCGATAGCCGAGCGGCGCCGCGACGATATACCCGCGCTCCTCGGCCAGCGCCGGCAGCCGCCGGCCGTACTGATCGAAGAAGCTGTCCTCGGTGGCGCCAAGGCCGTGCAGTGCGATGATGAGTGGCATGGCTTTCGTTGGCGTATACCGCTTGGGCACGTACAGGCGATACGGCATCACTTCGTCGGCCGCCGCGAGCAGGTAGTGCTGCTTGAGGTCACCGGTCCGTCCCGACCAGGGGTCCTTTCGCGAATGCGCCGCCGCAAGCAGTGATTCGGCGGCCGCAAAATCGCGAGCGGGATCGAAGGTGCCCAGCGCAATGCGGTTGAGATTCACGTTGCGCAGGCGATCGACGGGGAAGAGTAGGTCGGAGCGAATGGGCTCGGGTGCCTTGGCGGCAGCGGCTTCGAGTCGCGCGATCGACGCCTCCAGCCCGGCGCGCACTACGATGCTGAGGGTGGTCGTACCCAGAGTGCGGGTGCTGTCGAGCAGTTCAACGGCGACGACGTACGAGCCGTCGGCCACGTCGCGCAGGTCGGCCTCGAGCGTGAACGGCGCATCGCGCAGGTCGCGCGGCACGCCGTCGAACGTGCCGAGCTGCTTGACCACGGTCAACGGCGCATTGGGCAGGCCGCCGATCGGGCGTTGGCGGAGCGTGGCGCGCGCGACGAGCGGGCGATCCAGCGGGATCGTTGGCGCGTAGATCTGCTCCACCCGCATCGACCAGCGCCGCGCCGGGTCGGCGACCTGCCGGTCGGTGCGCCCGACGAGCGAGCTCGCGAACTCCGCCTCCGGCGTCCACGGTCGGCGGGCTAGCACGGTTGCGGCGTGCGCGTACAGCCGCCGGATCTCCGACGTACGCCCGAGTTTGGCGGCGGCGGCGATCTGCGCGTCGAGTGAGTCCACGAGCGCCTTCAGCTCGCCGGAAGGGCGGGCGGTGTTCTTGAGCGTCGAGTGACGAACGCTCAGCGACAGCAGGCCGACGGGCGCCTGCGCAGCGGCGCGGGGGGCGGCGGTTACCGCCGCGAGCGCGACGGCCATGAGAGTACGGTGTGGGATCATGACCAGAAGCTGTGCCGTCGGCATGCGGGTTGTCCACCGTGCGGGGGGCGACACCCCCTCAACTAACAGAGGGGGCTTAGCCGTAGATGTTTCATCACGTGGAGTCGCCGTCGGCCGCCCACCCCATATCCGCGGTCATCGCGCTATCCTTCACGCACATGTCCCAGCCTCGCGCCGATCAACTCGACCCTACCGTTCTGGCGGCCCTCGGCCACCTGGAGCTCGTCGCTCGCTGGGTCGTCGATGGTTTTGTCACGGGTATGCACCGCTCGCCGCGTAAGGGGTTCAGTGTCGAGTTCGCCGAACACCGTCCGTATATGCCCGGCGACGACCTGCGCTATCTCGACTGGCGGATCGCGGGGCGCGCCGATCGGTGGGTCGTCAAGCAATTCGAAGAAGAGACGAACGCTCGCGCCATGCTCGTACTCGACGTCAGCGCGTCCATGCAGTGGACCAGCGATCCGGCCCGCCTGACGAAACTGGCGTACGCCGAGCGTCTGGCGGCGGCGGTGGCGCTGTTGCTGTTGCGTCAACGTGATGCCGTGGGCCTCGTGCGCTTCGATGCGACCATTCGTGATGTGGTGCCGCCGCGGTCGCAGCGCACGCAGTGGCGTCGGCTCATGGCGGCCTTCTCCGAACCGGGCGGTGGGACCAGCTCCGACGTGGCCGGCGCGCTGCTGCAGGCCGGCCGACTGGTGCGTCGCCCAGGGTTCGTGGTGCTGCTGTCCGACCTGCTGACCGACCCCGAACCAGTGGCCGATGCCGCTCGTACCCTCCGGGCGCGCGGGCATGAAGTGCTGGTACTGCATGTGATGGACCCGGCCGAACGCGACTTCCCCGATTCCGGCGAAGCGCGCTATCGCGATCCCGAATCGAAGATCGAAGTGCCGGCCTCGCCGGCCGATGTGCGAACGACGTATCAGGCCACGGTGCAGGAGGCGCTCGCGGAATGGCGCGCCGCACTCGGTCGGGCTGGCGCGCGGTATGCCGTGGCCATGACCGACGAACCGTTCGGCCGACCGTTGCGCCATCTGGTTGGCGTGAACGGTCGCGGTGCCATGATCTGATCCACGTGTCTCTCCCGCTGTTGTCGCCTTTGTCGTAGTCCTCTCGCAGCCTCTCGATGGCGTTTCTCGCTCCGCTATTTCTGACGCTGGCCACTCTGGTCGGCGTGCCGTTGCTGGTGCATCTGTTACGTCGAAAGGTCGGCCGTACGGTGGATTTCCCCGCCGTGCGCTACCTCACGCGCATGGAACAGGAACACAGCCGCGATCTCAAGCTGCGTCACCGCGTGCTGCTGCTCCTGCGCATCCTTGCCGTGCTGGCCCTGGCATTGGCGGCCGCACGTCCGATCGCCAAGCTCGCGGGCCTCGGTCATGCGCCGGTCGCGCTCGCAATTGTGCTCGACAATTCCATGAGCACGGGGATCATCGGCAATGAACGCTCTGTGTTCGACAGCTTGCGGGCCGATGTGCGTGGGCTGCTGGCGGATCTCTCGAACGAAGATCGCGCCTGGATCGTGACGGCCGATGGACGCGTGATCGGTGGCAGTGCGCCGTCGTTGCTGGTGTCGCTGAACGGACTCGCGCCGTTGGGTGGACGCGGCGATCTGGCGGCCGCGACGCGCCGTGCTGTGGGGCTTGCGCGCAGCGGAAATCCGCGTGCTCCAGTGGTCGCCATCGTCAGCGATGGTCAGCGCAACGCGTTCGCCACCGACAGCGTGGTGAATGCGGGCTCGGTGCCCGTGGTGATTCTGGCGCATGGCAGCAGTGCCGTCCGTAATCGGGCCGTGTTGGCGGCGCGGGCCGAGCCCACGCGCTGGACGCCCTCGGGCGCCGTACACTTCGCGATCAGTGCGCCCGACTCCGCCGATTGGCGCCTGTTGTTGGATGGCCGTACGGTGGCGCGCGGCGCCGTGGCGAGTGCGCCGATTGGCGCGCCGGTGCGGCTCACGCAGCGACTGGCCAGCAACAGCACCGGATGGGTGCGCGGCAAGGTGGAAGTCGATGCCGACGCGCTCCGTGCCGACGACGTGCGCTGGTTCGCCGTGCGCGTAGCGCCGCCGCCGATGGTGGCGGTGCGCGGCGAGGGCGGTCCGTTTCTCACGGCGGCCCTCTCCACGCTGGTGGAAGAGAAGCGACTGGAGCGTGGCGCCGAAGGCGCGGCGCGCAGCGTGACCGTATCGGGGGCCGACGCCGCTGGTGTGCGATTGCCGGTGCTGCTCACGGCGCCGCTCGATCCGGTGCGGATCGGTGAAGCGAATCGTACCTTGACCCGGCTTGGCATTCCGTGGCGATTCGGCGCAATCGCGCGAAACCTCGTCCTGGCGCGCGCGGCGAGCAGCGACGGCGCGCCGCTCGATACCACCGCGGCATCGGTGAGCGTGTTCGAAGGCACGCCCGTTCGACTACGCTATCCGCTCGTGTACTCACCGGGGAGCAATTCGGCTGCGAACGGAATCAGTGCGCAGGCGATGCCCGACACTCTGGCCACGGCAGGCGGATCGGCGTGGGCGGTGGCGGGGGATGGCTACGTGCTGATCGGCTCACCCCTTGAGCCCGAGGCCACGGAGTTGCCGCTGCGTGCGGCTTTCGTGCCGTGGCTGCTGGAGGCCCTGTCTCGCCGTTTGGGAGAAGACGGGCGGCTCATCGAAGCGGTGCCCGGTGAACACATCGCCGGACTGCGTGGCGTGACCGGCCTCGAAGGCCCCGATGGAAAAGTGGTGGGCACGAATAGCGACCGTCTCACCGTTCCCAATGAGGCGGGGGTGTACTACCTCCGACGGCAGGCCGCGC
>JBBQAK010000300.1:0-4972 GCA_038316215.1 Gemmatimonadales bacterium
GTGTGAAATGCACCGGGTGCTGACCCCCGGCGGCACGCTGGTGCTCGTGGACTGGTGTGCCGACTTCCTGACCATGCGGGCACTCGACGTCGTGCTGCGCGTGGTCGACCGCGCGCACGAGCGGACGTTCTCCGCGCGGGCGGTGCGGAGCCTGGCGTCCGGTGCCAATTTCGAGCGCATCGACATCGCACGGTGCAAGATTGACCGATTCTGGGGACTCTTCGCGCTGACGGCGCGCGCGCGCGCCTAACCGTTTCTCTCTCGTCGCACCCGCCATGCCCGAACTTCGCACGCCGTATCTGCTGTATCTGGGAAACAGCACGCAGCCCACCGATGCCAAGACGGCGTGCGGTCTGCGCGACTGGTGCCCCGATGATGTGATCGGCGAATGGAGTCTGCCCGAAGCGACGGTCAGCGTCGGGCTCACGCGCCTCTCGCCGGCGGAGGCCGCGGCGCGCGGGGCCGGCAGTCTGGTCATCGGCATCGCCTCAGTAGGCGGACGGGTGCCCGAGAGCTGGCTCCCCGATCTCGAAGCGGCCATCGCCAACGGGCTCGACGTGGTGAGCGGTATGCACACACGGCTGTCGTCGTTCCCGTCGTTGGTGGCGGCGGCACAGCGGCACGGTGTGCGCCTGATGGACGTGCGGCACAGCGACGCCTCGTTCCCGGCCGGCACCGGCGACAAGCGCACCGGTATGCGCGTGGCCACCGTCGGCACCGACTGCGCGCTCGGCAAGAAGTACTCGGCCCTCGCGCTCACCAATGCCCTGCGGGCTCGAGGTGCCAAGGCCACGTTCCGCGCCACCGGACAAACGGGCATCATGATCGCCGGCCGTGGTATCGCCATCGATGCGGTGGTGGCCGACTTTATCGCCGGCGCGGCTGAGGTGCTCTCACCGGACAACGAGCCCGATCACTGGGACGTGATCGAAGGGCAGGGCTCGCTATTCCATCCCGCCTACGCGGGCGTCACACTCGGCTTGCTGCATGGCTCGCAGCCCGACTGCCTCGTGCTCTGTCATGACCCGTCTCGGCTTACGATCGAGTACCGCCCGAACCATCCGATTCCGCCGTTGGCCGACGCCGTCGCGCAGTATCTCACGGCGGCGCGCGTGACGAACAAACACGTGCGACTCGCCGGCGTGAGCATCAACTCGTCGTCGCTCTCCGACGAGGCGTGGCGGGAGTACGCGCAGCGTGTGTCGGCCGAGCTCGGCGTGCCGGTGTGCGATCCGATGCGCGGTGGGCTCGATGCGATCGCGCAGTCGGTGTTGGGGGACGGCTTCCCCAGCATCGCGTAATCGCGGAACAGATCACACAAAGTAGCAGGGCGCGCAGCGAGCGCAGAGAAACACGCTGGGAATCGCTGCGCCGCTCTGCGTTCTTTGTCTCTCTGCGCTATCTGTTCCGCGCGTCCGCGGCAGTATTCGCTGCATTACCACCAGCGCTATCAGCGGCCACACACGCCGACGGCGGCGTCGAATCATTCGGGAATCGTGCGAGGCAGGCGTTGATATCCTGCGCCAGGCGCATCAGCGCCGCATCGAGCCCGCGCACGAGGCCGGTGTAGTCACCGACGCGCCACGATTCGCGGCGATCGTCGGTACTGCCCCGCACCAGCAACCGCCCATCGAACGGACGGATGATGTCCCAGCCGGCGGTGACATGCACGCGACCCTCGGTCGCCGCTGAATCGGCGACGCCCTCGAAGCGCGTCACATGCAGCTGTACCAGATAGGTGTGCCGAGAGGTTGGCTGCCACGGGGCAATATCCACCGCACCGACGAGCGGCGTTCCGGCGAGATTGGCTGCGACCACGCGATTGATGCCGTCGCCGACATCCTCGCCCCAGCGATGAAATTCGGACGTCAGTAACTCACTCGTCCCGCGCCGAACGAGGATGTACTGGACGGAGAGGTACGACGCGAGGTCCATGCGCCGCAGTCCGACGGTGAGCGCCGCACGCGCCGATGGTAACGCGGTGCGACCGGCCGTTGCGATGGCGGTAGTGCCGGGCTGCGCCATCGCGCTCAGCACGTACTGTCGCGGCGGGGGGGACTTACGCGTCAGCTTGAAGCATCCGCCCAGCAGGAGCGCGGCGACAAGGAACACCACCGGCGCCCGCTGAATATTGGTTTGCATGGTCATCTCCTCGTCATCGCTTGGCCGGGGGCTTCTTACCGCGGATCAACATCTCGGGGTTCTGTTCGAGCGAGTTGATGAGCATGCGTAGGGCATCGGCGGCTTCCTGCAGGCTGGTGAGTGCACCTGTGAGCGCGTATCCTGCGCCGGTGTCAGCCGACAACAGACCGTGCGCTTCCTCGAGCGTTTTCCGCAGCTCCCGCAGCGTGGCTACGGCTTCGGTGCTCGCACCTTGCACGCCCGGCTGTATCGAGTCGAGCGCCACGCCCGCCCGCGACGCCAGTCGCTCCGCTTCGGCCAGCGTGCGATTGAGCTGCGCGGTGGTGCCGGGCATTTCGCGCAGCGTGGCGCGCAGCTCCGGTGAATCCACGAGCTGCTGCACGGCCTTCGCCGACTGAACAACCGCCGTGTTGATCTCGCGCATGTTCACATCACTGAGCATGCCATTGACACGGTTGAGAATCTTCAACATCTCCGAGAGAAGGCTGCCGGCACCGCCGCCGATAGCCGCCATGAGCGACGGTGTGCTGGGAATCTGCGGATAGAGTGTCGTGTCGGTGGCATACAGCCGTGGCGGCGCGGAATCCAGTCGGTAGCTGAGCTCGAGGTACAGCACGCCGGTCACGAAGCTCTCCATTTGCAGCTGCGCACGCAGCCCCTTCTTGATCTGCTGTTGCAGGACGAGCGTGTCTTTGAGATTCACGAACGTCCCACGCGACGTGGTGAGTCGCGGCAGATCGATCTCGTATTCGACGGGCACCTCGAAGGAATCATCGCGTGGATCGATCTGAATGTTGATCGCGGTGATGCGACCCACGGGCACACCCTGAAACTTCACGGGTGCCCCGTTCTCCAGGCCGTTCACTGATTCGGGGAAGAAGCTGATGAACGTGGTACGCGATTGAAACCAGGTGGCCGAGGCGAGTACCGCGACGCCGACGATCACGATGGCGAGCACACCAAGGAGGAAGAGCCCAATGGCGGTCGGATTTGCGCGGGCACTCATGAAGCACCTTCACTGCTGCGGGTAAGAAACTGGTGTACATGCGGGTTGGGCGGATCGTCGCGCAGTTGCCTCGGTGGACCGAGTGCGGTCATCGTTTGCTGTTCGATATCGAGGAACAGCGCCCGGTCGGCGATGCGGAAGATGCTGTCGAGATCATGCGTCACCACAACGATGGTGGTCCCGAAGCTGGCCTTGATCTCGAGCATGAGATCGTCAATACGGCTCGCGCTGATGGGATCGAGGCCGGATGACGGCTCGTCGAAAAAGAGCACGTCGGGGTCGAGGGCCATCGCGCGGGCGAGGGCGGCGCGCTTGCGCATGCCACCGCTGATGGCCGACGGGTAGTACGCCTCGAAACCGCGCAGCCCGACGAGCGCGAGCTTGAGCGACACGACTTCGGCGATCGTGTCTGTATCGAGGTCCGTAAACTCCTCGATCGGCAGCGCGACGTTCTCGGCGAGTGTGAGCCCGCTCCAGAGCGCTCCGTTCTGGTAGAGCACCCCCATGCGACGCAGAGCCCGTTTGCGCACCACGTCGTCGTCGATGGCGAAGTTCTCGCCGTCAAAGAGGATCTGCCCCTTCGCCGGCACCTTGAGCCCGATGAGATGCTTGAGCAGCGTGCTCTTGCCGCTGCCGCTGCCGCCCATAAGGACGAAGACCTCGCCGCGCGCCACGCTGAAGGTGAGATCGTGCATGATGACGCGGTCACCGTACATCATGGTGAGGCCGCGGACGTCGATAACCGGTACATCGGGACGCGTGGTGGAAGGCGTGACGGTCATATATCGAGCAAGGCGGCGAGCCAGTCCACCACGGCGTTGGCCGTGATGATCAGCGTGATGCCCAGCACGACGGCCGCCGTTGCCGCACGTCCGACTGCGCCGGCGTCGGAGCCACCCTGCAGTCCTTTCATCGTGCCCGACACACCGACGATCAATCCGAAGATCGTACCCTTGAGCACGCCGAGCAGCGCGTCCGACATCGTCACCGCCTGTAGCATACCACTCATGAACTGTTTGAACGACAAGTCGAGCAACAGCGCCGACACCATCATACCACCGACGATCCCGATGAAGTCGGCGTAGATCGTGAGCAGGGGCATCATGACGAATATGCCGAGCACGCGCGGCAGCACGAGATGCTCGATTGGTGAAATGCCCAGCGTGGTAAAGGCGTCAATCTCCTCGGTGATTTTCATGCTGCCAAGTTCGGCGGCAAACGCGGCACCGGTACGGCCCGCAATGATGATGCCCGTCATGAGGGCGCCCATTTCGCGCAGCATGCCAAAGCCGACGAGATACGACACGTAGTAGCCGGCGCCGAAGCGCTTCAGCACCACGACGCCGAGGAAGGCGATAATGATGCCCATGAGCAACGCGATGAGCGTGACGATGGGAAGCGCGCCTGAGCTGTTGGTCTGTACGACCACAAAGAACTCACGCCATCGCATGTGCACGCGCCGTGTCACGAGGCCGCCGAGCGCGATCGCGGTCTCACCAACGTACGTGATCGAAGCCTTGAGGTCGCTCCACGCGTGGAGCAGGGATGTGCCCAGGCGGCTCACGAACCATGGGCGCGTCGGATCCGCGACCTGGAGGCGTTCAGGCACGGCGTGCGCGAGCGTATGAAGCCGCCGCACCGGTTCCGGCAATCCCGACAGATCAAGCGTGAGATTCTGCGCGTCGCACAGGTCCTGACATCGTGTGACGAAGATCAGGAGCGTGCTATCCCACCCGCCGAGTTCGGTGGTCACAAACGTCACCGTCCGGTGACCCGTCGCCGTGCGACTGGAGAGCTCGGGGAGGCGCGGCACCGATTGCTCGA
>JBBQAK010000272.1:0-5450 GCA_038316215.1 Gemmatimonadales bacterium
GCCCGGCCGGCATCCCAATCGCCGAGTACAGTGCCAAGCGATTCGGGCGTGAGGCCACCAATGAGGCGGTCCGTCAGTACAACGGACGTTCGCTGGCCCCGATCGCGTTCGCTCCGATCGCGGACTGGACGGACACCCGCAGCCTTGATGTCGAACCCTGCACCGCCGTCGGCGGTGTGGGATGCGCGACCCCCACGGGCGTCTGGGTTGCCATTACCCGCCTCGAGCGGGGCGAACTGCCGCACGAGATCAATCTGTCGTACACCACCCAGTTCACCGCCGCGCCGGTACTCGAAGGACAACCCCCGCAGACGCATCGCTACACCTTCTCCGAACGCTGGCTCCGCGTCGGTGGCTCGTGGAAGTACGACGGTTTCGTGAAGATGGTGCCGCAGTAGACCTGCGCGAAGCACCGACTGCTGGCACGCGTCGTTGTCACCCGATTGTCATCTCCGTCGGCGAAGCTTCGCGATGCCTCGTGTTCAGCTGCTACGTCGTTTGCTACCGTCCGCGGTCTCGCTGCTGTCGACCGCCGTGATCCTCCCGTCCGCCCTGCTCGCACAGGCGGATCGCGGCACCATCCGCGGTCGTGTGATGATTGGGGTCGGCCAAGCTCCCATGCGCGGCGCCAGCGTTGAAGTGCGCCGCCGGCAGGATACGACGGTGGTGCAACGGGTCGCCTCCGGCGGTGACGGCCTGTTCGTGGTCCGCGGTGTCCCGCTGGCGACGTACCAGGTAACGATCCGGGCGCTCGGCTACACGCCGCAGACGCGTCCGGCGGTGTTGTCAGCGACCACCCGCGAACTCAATCTCGGCGATGTGATCCTCACGGCGGCGGTCACGGAGCTGCAGGCGCTTAAAGTCGTCGAGCAAACTCGACGCGCGGTCGAGCTGGCCCCGGACCGGAATACCTTTCGGGTCGCGGACTTTCCTACCACCGGCGGTGGCTCGGCCATCGATGTGCTGCGAAACATCCCGAGTGTGGATGTCGACATCGACAATCAGGTGAGCTTGCGCGGCGACGCTGGCGTCATCGTCCAGATCAATGGTCGACGCAGTCCGCTCAAACCCGCCCAACTCGGCAACTATCTCTCACAACTTCCCGCGGCGATGGTGGAACGCGTGGAGGTCATCAGCAATCCGTCAGCGCGCGACAACGCGGAAGGTTCGTCGGGCATCATCAACGTGGTGCTCAAGTCGCGGTCGGCGGCAGGGTCGAGCGGAGGATTGACGTTGGCGCAAGGCACGACGCGTCGGACGGACCTTGGGGGGAACTACGGGTGGCAGGGTGATCGCGTGACGGTGTACGGCAGCTACGGCTACCTGCAGGATCGCCGCCCTCGTACAGAGCAACTCGACCGGCAGAACTTCGTTGCGGTACCGCTCACGCAGCTCGACCAATCGGGAACGCGCGTGCAGCTCCCTCGCGCCCACACCGGAACGATCGCGCTGCGATTCAACCCATCCAAGCAAGACGAGTTGGCCTTTGATGGATCGTACAGCGATCGGCGCGAGACGAATACGGGCCTCATCCTGTATCGGACCCTCGATGCGAACAACCGCGTCGCCAGTGTGCGCGATCGCGCGAGCGACCAGCACAATGTCGAAGGCAATAAGGAAGCCTCGCTTGAGTACAAGCATGCGTTCGGTGAGGACCATGAGATTTCCGCCGAACTACGCACCGTCGATGCCAGTGAAGGCGGACGGTCGATCTATGCATCGCAGCTGTACGCCGTGACCGGGGAGGCCAACGGTACCGCGGCACGAGAGGCAACCAACGCGTTCGAGTACCCGCACGAGAAGTCGGCCAAGGTGGACTACCAACGCCCCTTCGGCGAGGGCATCCAATGGCAGCTAGGTTATCGCGGCGGGTCACAGCCGCTTCGCACGAGCCTCGATACCCGATTACCGGACGTGTCGGGCGCGCTGACCGTCGCCGATCTGACGCGTTCGAACGCCTTCACCTTCACCCAGCAGGTACAGGCCGGCTACACGATGCTCACCGGCCGCGCTGGACCGGTGCGCCTGCAGGGTGGCATTCGCGTGGAGGCGACGACAGCAAATTACCGTCGGGCATCTGGCGCCCTCACCTTCGACCGATCCTACACCAATGCCTTCCCCAGTGGCCTTGTGACGTGGGATCTTGACGCCGGCCATCAGCTCAAGGCCTCGTGGTCGTCGCGCATCCGTCGCCCCGACGATCCGGATCAACTCGACCCAACCATCCGTTTTCAGGATCCGCTCAATCTCTCTCGCGGTAATCCCGATCTCCGTCCCGAACTCGTGAACGCGTATGAGGTGGGGTACCAACACACTTCGAAGCTCGCCACGCTGCAGCTCACGCCGTTTGTCCGACGCACGCGCGATGCCATTCGGCGACTGCGCACCATCGACGCCGCGGGGGTGACGACCACCACGTTCGCGAATATTGCCACCGTCACCGCGTGGGGCACCGACGCCACGATCGCACTGCGGCAGGCGCGCGTGACTGGATTCGTGGGCGGCAGCGTCTTCGGACAACAGAGCGATGCGGGGAACATTGCTCCGCAACTATCCGCGCGCACCTTCGGTTGGTCAGCGCGCGCGAATACCAACGTGAAGCTCACGCGCACGCTTGATCTCCAGGCACTCGTGACATACCGCGCACGGCTCACCGTCGAGCAGGGCAGCAACGCCAGTCAGACGCGCGTCAACGTCGCGGTACGTCAGAAGCTCCGGGGAGACCGGGTGAACCTCACGGTCCGCATCACCGATCCGTTCGCGACGGAGTGGGAGCGCAGCTATACCAGCGATCCCGCGTTCTATCAGATTTCACAACGGAATCGCCAGGTTCGCGGTGTGCTACTCAACCTCACGTGGATTTTTGGGAAGCCACCAAAGGAATTCCGCGAGAAGGACAACCTGGTCGACGATCGCGGCGACTGACAACATGGACACGCACTACGCGGACTCCGCCTTCGACATCACCGTGTGGCGTCTCCCCAGCCAGATCGCCACGACGAGCCACACCGCGCTCATCGGGGCCGCGATCAACGCAATCGAACTCACCGCGAGACCCGCGGCGGACAACGCCGCATAACTCCAGGCCCCGATCTGATCACCGCTGCGATACACGAACGTATCGATAAAGTTTTTTGCCTTGTATTTGTCTTCAGGTGACACGACCGTGAACAGCACCTCGCGCGCCGGACTCGCGAAACCGTAATTGCCGGCGCGACGCAGCACGTTGAACACCACAAATGCCGTGAGCGCACCCGACGAGCCTATCACGCCGAGCGTGGTGAAGCCGATCACACTCATCAGCGGTAGTATCGCCAGCGCCACGCCCACGCCGAGCCACTTGATGACACGCCCGGTCACGAACAGCTGAAACAGCACCGTAAGGGTCTGCACGGTGAGATCTATCCGTGCCAGAAATGCCGTGCGGGAGTCGCGGTCGGCGAACTCCGCTTTCACGATCTCGGCCTGCTGGAAGTACAGTACGGTGGTGCCGATCGTGAACATCAACATGAACAGACAGATCATGATCAGGTACGGCGACGACAGCACATGCGTGATGCCACTGAATGAGCCGCCGCCGATGGGACGGTTGGCATCCTCGCGTTCACGCGTATCGGCGCGAAAGCTCTCCGGGAAGCGACGCACGCACTGCACCGTGATCTCGAGCATCGTGAACGAGATGACCACCAGCACCGCCATGCCAACCTTCTTGGCCAGCAGCGCCGTAATCGCCGATCCCATCATTGCGCCGACCGTTCCACCCACGCTGATGAAGCCGTACAATCGCTTCCCCTGCTCGCTACTGAACGTGTCGGACATGAAGCCCCAAAACACGGACACCACAAACAGGTTGAACACACTCGTCCAAATGAAGAACACTGGGGCGAGCCACGCCTCCGAGTGCGGCCACCAGGTGATGGCGGCGCCGAAAAACAGGAGACACGCGCCGAACGCGCGATATACAATGGGGATGAACCGGCGCACCGGAATGCGCGCGACCAACGACGCCGAAATCGGTTGCAGCGCGAGCGTGCTGAGCATCGTACCCGTGAACAGATACGGCAGAGTTCCGACGCCGGCCGCGACGCCCAACGCATCGCGGATGCTGCGCAAAATGAAATAGCTGGCCAGCAGGAAGAAGAAGAACGTGAAGGCGAGCAGCGTAGCCCGCCACTCGCCTTCTTCCACCGTGACCAACTTCTCCACAACGCGACGGATCACTACGTACCGACCCTCGTGTGCCACGCGGCGAGCACCGTCTTTTCCTTCTCCGGCGCGAGTCCGGCACGCGCTTTCTCCTGTTCCACTGCCGGACGCGTCTTGTACCAGTCGAGCGTATGCTTCGCCGTTTCTGCCAGCGGACGCACGGTCAACCCGGCGGCAAATGCCTTCTGGCAGTTCACCGACATGAAGCCGGCGGTGCGTCCGGTGGGCGGCATCCACACGGGCATGTCACTCCACGCCCGCACCTGATGCTCCGCCAGGAAGTCGGCGGCCACCCAGGTGAAGCGGGCATCGCTGCTGGTCACGGCTTTGATGCCGTACAGCATCTCGGCGATGTTGGTGGGCGACTTGGGCCCGGTCGCGTTGAAGGTGCCGATGGTGTGGTTCTCCGCAAGACGCACCATCCACTGGCCGAGATCTTCGGCATCGATGTATTGCACGGCGTCGTTGGGTGTACCCGGCGCGAGTAACTCGCCGCCCTTGTCGATGCGCACCGGCCAGTACGAAAACCGATCACTCAAATCACCACGGCCTACGATCAATCCGGGACGCACGACGGTGACCTTGTCTTCCCCGAACTGCGCCTTCGCATCGATTTCGCACTGCACCTTGTTCGGACCGTAGTTCGCGCCATCATTGCTGGCCCACACCGACGGCGCGCCCGGCGCGTGCAATGGACCGCTTTCGTCCATCCCCACGATCGAGTTGTCGCTGTACGTCGAAATCGTGGACACGAAAATGTACTGACCAACACGACCCTTCAACGCGTCGCCGGCACCGCGCACCCACAGCGGATTCCGCGTGGGATTGTCGATCACCACATCCCACGTGCCCTTCTTGAGCCCATCGTGGCCGCCGGCCACGTTCCGATCGCCGATGATGCGCGGCACCTTCGGAAACAGCGTCGCGTTCGTCTTCCCACGGTTGAACAGCGTGACGTTGTGCTTCCGCGCGAGCGCGTACTCCACCTGATTCGGTCCGATGAAACCGGTGCCGCCGAGAATGAGAATGCGGAGTGGCTTCGGCTGCGCCTCGCCCGTTTCCGGACGAGACAGCAACGGCCGCACGCCCTCGGCGGTGAACGCACCGGCGGCGGCCGGCACACCAAGACACGCCGCGCCGCCCAGCAGCACAGAGTGCTTCAGGAAGGTGCGGCGATCGAGGCTCATCAGCGGCGTCCGTCGAGCTGTTGGATGGTCTTCGTAGACGCCGGACGTGTGGTGCGC
>JBBQAK010000327.1:0-4627 GCA_038316215.1 Gemmatimonadales bacterium
AGCGCCTGATGCGACGACGGTCCGCGAATCGAGTTGCCGGTGTCGCTGCCGAAGCCCACGGCGCCGAAGCTGGCCGCTACCGCCGCCGCCGTGCCGCCGCTGCTCCCCGCCGTCACGCGGTCGAGCGCGTAGGGATTCTTCGTGTAGCCGGGAAGAATCGAGCTGAGCGTCTCGTTCGGGGTGAACGCCCACTCGGCGAGATTCGACTTCGCCAGCACGATGGCGCCGGCGTTCTTGATCTGCCGCACCATCGTCGCATCCTGCAGCGGCTTCCATCCTTCAAGCGCCAACGACCCGCCAGTGGTCTGCAGGCCGACGGTTTCGAAGTTGTCCTTCACGATCATCGGGATGCAGTGCAACGGACCCACTGGCCCGTTCGACGCGTATCGCTGGTCGAGCGAGTCGGCCACATATAGCGCCTGCGGGTTGACGAGGATGATCGCATTGATCGCCGGCCCCCGTTTGTCGAGCGCATCAATGCGATCGAGATCCGCCTTCGTGAGCGCGCGTCAGGTGAGCGTCTTCGCTGTGAACGCCGCATGAATCTGCGCGATGGTCGTTTCTTCAATCCGAAACGGGCGACGAGCGGCCTGTGCGTTGGCGGTCGTGGACGACGTCACCGAAACCGTAGCGACCACAAGTGCCGCCATGAACGAGTTGAATCGGGTCATGAGCACAAAGTACCGGTTTCGCCGCTGAGCGACAGGTGGATCAGGCGATCGGTCATGGCGCCCTACCTCAAAAAGCGAAAAGCCGGAACACGGATGGCACCGATTTCACGGTCACAACACGGATAAGCGAAACAGCGCTTTTCATCTTATCCGTGTTGTGACCGTCGAATCGGTGTGCTCCGTGTTCCGGCCTTTGCTGTTGCTGTTGCTGTTGCTGTTGCTGTTGCTGTTGCTGTTGCTGTTGCTCGTTGCCGTCGTTTCTGCGTGCGCTATCGCGCCGGCGTCGCCGACGGTGCTGAGGCCGGCCACTGGTTGTCCGCCGGATTGTGATCGGGGAAGCGGCGCGCAGGATCGAGCGTGATGCGCTCAATCTTTCGCCCACCGAACACGAGATCGGCCGTGAAGCTCCGGGCGCCGCCGAACCACACGTCCACCGGCCACGTGACCAGTGCCGTCGTGCTATCGGTCATGACGGCATTCTTCATGAGTCGGATCGCCGGTCCCTTCGCGGCGAATTTCACTTCGAGCACGATTGGTGACGGCATGTTGCCGTCTTGCGCGACCGTCACGGTGGTCCGGATGCCGGCGGTCTTCACGCTCGCCAACCGGCCGTCGACGCTTTCCGTCGTGAAGAGCCAGCTGTTCCAGAACCAGCTCAGATCACGCCCCAGCGCCTTGTTCATGAAGAACATGTAGTCCCACGGCGAGGGATGCTTGAACATCCACGCCTGCGCCCACTCGCGATGCGCGCGTTGTACGGCGCTATCACCGACGATGCCGCCGAGCGCGGAGAGCATGAGCGGCGTTTTCTGATACGTCGTGAATCCGTAAAAGCCCGGTCCCGCGTAGTTCGCATTCCACATCATCGGCGGTTCTGCTTCAGCCCCGCTCGTACGCCCGTAGCTTTGGCCAAGTCCGTCGAACACCGGCGCCTTTGAGGCGGCGTCGGCGTCGGAGAGAATGTTCATGTACTGATTAAAACCCTCATCCATCCAGCCGTACCACGTCTCGTTGTTGCTGACCACCATGGGCCACCACTGGTGCCCCGTTTCGTGATCGGCCGCCCCCTGATTGGAGTTGATCACCATGGGGTATTCCATACCCGAGCTGGGGCCGTCCTGCAGTGTGAGCTGCGGGAACTGATACGGGAACCAGAGCTTGGAGTAGAACTCGAGCGCGTGGCGGCTGATGTCGCCGGCCTTGGCAAACAGGTTGGCGCGTCCTGGCAGAAACAGCAGATGCACGGGAATCGCGCCCTTCCCGGGAATCGTCGCGCGGGTGGCCTGCCAGACATATTTCTTGGCCGTCGCCCAGGCAAAGTCGTTCACGGTATCGGCGTGGAAGCGCCACACCAACCGGCCGTTGGCATTCCCCATCGCGGTGGCTTGGCCCGGACCGATGTCATCCGGACCGACGATCGTGGTCACGGCGTCAGATTGCGTGACCTTCGCGAGCCGCTCGCGCGTCGCGGCGGTGAGCACCTGCTCGGGATTCTGTAACACGCCGGTGCCGCTTACGATCCAACCCGCAGGCACATCGATGTTCACGTCGAAGGTGCCGAAGTTGTTGTAGAACTCCGACGGTCCGACATAGAGCTCATTGTCCCAGCCGCGCAGGTCGTCGTACACCGCGACACGCGGGAACCACTGCGTGGGCTGATACAGCGTGTCCGCCCACCGCTGCACCATGCGGTGACCAGTGCCGGGACCGCCCGGCAGCTTATGTGACCATTCGATATCGAGCACGGCCTTCGCACCAGCGGCGATCGGCGTCACGAGGCGGACACTCGCGGCAGTCGAGCGCCCGTTGCGTAGCACCGCTTCGCTGGTGGGCGCGCCGGCGGCGTTTTGCTGCGCCGCCACGATCGCGCGCGCACCCGACCCGCCGTCACCGGCGGACGCCGCGTTGGAGGCGAGATTCACCGGCTTCCCGTCAATGGTCATGCGCGAGATGACCATGCCATCGGTCACTTCAGCCGGCACCCACGGCGCGGCATGTGGGGCGTTGCCGAGGAAGTGGTTGGGATCGAGGCGGAGGCCGATATCGCGCAGCGCATCGGGGCTGCTGTTGTGCACCGTAATGCGCGCCTTGCCGGTCAATTTCGACGTGGCCGGATCGAGCGATACATCAATGGCGTAGTCAGTGCGCAGCTGCCAGTAGTTGCGCCCTGGTCGTCCGGTGGAATCACGCGTGGCCGCGGCATAGGCGCGACGGATGCTGTTCGTGATCGGGACATCGCGCCGGATCGCACGTGGCGGCATCGTGGAGGCCGAGGACGTGCCCGACGCGTTGGGCGCGGCGCCCTGAGCATGCAGGACCGGCGCGGTGGCCAGCAGGGACACGATCGCGACCGCGGCGGCGCGACCAGAGCGAATGCGGGAGCGAAAACAGGCGGGAGCGACAAAAACCTGGGGCATCGGCAGAGGGGCCGGGGAGCGATGGAACAGCGTCCCTAATGTCTAGCTCGTTGGGGCTGGCGGCGCGAGGCGGGTGTGCTCGACGAGCAGCGCGTGAATCGTCCGGGGTGAGATGGGCTTGACGAGATGATGATCGAACCCCGCCTCCTGCGACCGCCGACGGTCATCGCTCTGCCCCCATCCGGTCAGGGCGATGAGCAGCAGCGGATGCGCCCCCTGTGCCAACCGCATGGCGCGCGCTGCCTCATAGCCATCGAGCAGCGGCAGGCCGATGTCCAGGACGACCGCCTCGGGGTGCTGCTCGACGTAGACCCGCACCGCGTGTTCTCCGTCGTACGCGACCGACACCTGATGTCCCTCGCGCTCGAGCAGCAACGCGAGGCTGTCTGCCGCGTCGATGTTATCGTCAACCACCAACACGCGTCGACCCGCAACGAGTGGCACGAACCGGGGCGTGGACATAGGGAGCGGGAGTACGGGACTGGCCGACGACGTGGTGGACCGGTCGGCGTTCACTTGCATGAGCTGCGCATGCGTCGGATCGGAGCTGACGACGCGCGGCAGGGTGAGACGAAAGGTACTGCCCTGCCCCACACCGGCGCTGTGCGCCGTCATCGACCCGCCGTGCAACTCGACCAAACGGCGCGCGAGGGCGAGTCCGATCCCAAGTCCCGCCGGCATACGGCTCCCACGATCGTAGACCCGCGCAAACATCTCGAACACCTGCTCGAGCTGATCGGCCGGAATGCCGATGCCCGTGTCCGACACCTCGATGCGCACGTTATCAGCCGTGTTGTGTACCTCCACGCTGATCAGCCCGTTCGGATCCGTGTACTTGACGGCGTTGCTGAGAACGTTCGTGAGGGCCTGGGCCAATCTCGCCGGATCAACGTACAGTCCGATCGAATCACCTGGCATGTTTACGGTGAGATGCAGATTTCGCTCGATCAACATCGGGCGCACGGATTCGAACGCGAGTTCGAACACCTCGCGGAGCAGCACGACTTCGCGACGCAACTCAAGACGGTTTTGGGTGACACGACTGACGTCCATGAGGTCGTCGATCAGACGGACCAACTGACTTGATTGGCGATCGATCGTCTCCTTCGCGCGCGCGACGCCACTGTGCGACCCGGCCACGCGTTCCAGCATGGCGACCGCATTCACAATGGGTGCGAGTGGATTGCGTAGCTCATGCGCCAGCGTCGCGAGGAAGTGATCTTTGCGCTGATCGGCATCGCGCAGCGCGTCAATCAGGTCGAGATTCTCGATCGTGACGGCAGCGACCTGTGCCACCTGGACCGCAATCGAGATCTCGTCGGAGGTAAATGGCTCCGCGAACCGCGTCAGCACCAGATCACCGAGTTTACTGCCATCGCGCCGCGCGAGGATCATGCGAAACGGCGCACTCGCGCCACTCTCCGCGGCGACGTCCGCGTCGGCGACGTCCGCGTCGGCGACGTCCGCGTCGGCGACGTCCGCGTCGGCGACGTCCGCGTCGGCGACGTCCGCGTCGGCGACGTCCGCGTCGGCGACGTC
>JBBQAK010000403.1:0-3689 GCA_038316215.1 Gemmatimonadales bacterium
TCGCGGCCATCAACAGCGTGACGTATTCGGGAAATCCGGTGCCGGTGGAAAACACCGGCGGCACCGGCACCGTCAATTCGCACTGGCGCACGTCAGTCATGGGGCGCGAATTGATGCAGGGCTTCGCGGTCAATCAGGTGCAACCGCTCAGCCGCATTACCGTGGGTTCACTGCAGGATCTTGGCTACACCGTGAACTTCGCCGCCGCCGATGCCTTTTCGCTGACGGCGGCACTGCGCAGCGGCTTCGGATTCGATGCGACCTCGGGTACACCGTATCGCGATCTCGTCCCCGACGTCGAGATCAAGCAGCGACGCGCCGATGGCAGCATCGTGCGCGTACCGCGCGTGACGCGCTAGCAAGCGGGTCGCACGCACAACGCGCAACGCTACAGCGACGCTACCGCAACGCTACCGCAGCACTACCGCAGCACTACCGCGACGCTACCGCAGCACTACCGCGATGGCGGGGCGTTCACGGAGCCGCCGGTCAGCACCAACCAGAACTTGAGCGCCACATCGGTCGGTAACGCGATCGACTCGCGCAGCATGTACTCGATGGCCACCGCACGATTGGCCGAGATGGGACTCGTGCGCGTGGGCGACGGTAGCGGACGCAGACCGTGGAATCGGGCGAGCACGTCGAGCCGGAGCATGTGAAATGGGTCGCTCACCAGCAGCACGCTGGGGCGACTCGGCATCGTGTCGCGCACCGTTGCCGGGAGCGAGTCACGCCACGCCTTGAGCAGCTCAGCGGCGCCTTCGATGGAAGCCAGCGATGTGCGCCCTGCTGGCTCGAGCAGAATCGCCTGCGTGGGCACACCACGCCGCACCAGATACCGTCGCCCCGCCGCCGCTTCGCTGATCAGATCGCCCGGTCGACGCCCGCCAGTCAGCACCACACGATCGGCTCGATCACTCTTCCACAGCGCCAGGGCGTGATCGAGACGGGCGCGGAGCACCGGTGACGGGCGTCCACCATACTGCGCCGCGCCCAAGACCACGATGGCATCGGCATGTCCTTCGGCCGCCCGTCGCGACCAGCCGAAGATCACGGCCACGCACAGCACCCACCCCGTCAGCACCGCGCCGATGAGCCGGGGAATGAGTGGGGGTCGATACCGCCGACTGGCTACGCGTTCCATCCTGCCAAACTACTGCATACGAGCCCGCCGCGAAGGCGCGAAGGGCGGGGGCCGCCGCCGTGACTACAACGTCACGACGGTGCCCGGCCCCGGGATATCCACCGTGAAGTGATCGGCCCGTAACTGCTCGGCAAAGGCGGTCTGTGCCGGCTTCTCGCCGTGCACGAGATACACGTGCGGCTGATTCCGACCGTCGGCGGCGCCGCCGTCACGTACCACGTTCAGCCAGGCGTGAAGTTCCGTACGGTCGGCATGTGCACTATACCCGTTCAGCACTTCGACCTGCGCGGTGAGTTCGACCTCGTCGCCGAAAATCTTGATGACCCGTCGTCTCTCGAGAATACGACGGCCCAGCGTGTGTTCGGCCATGAAGCCCACGATCAGAATGGTGTTGCGCGGATCACTCGCGCCGGTGCGCAGATGGTGCAGGATGCGCCCCGATTCCACCATACCCGAGGCCGCGATAATGACCATCGGGCCATGCATGCTGTTCAGCGCCTTCGATTCGTTGACATCCCGCGTGAACTTCACGAGCGGGAAGTCGAACAGGTCGTTCGTGTGACGTATCAGATCTTCGCTGTGGTCGAACACTTCCGGGTGCATAGCGAACACTGAGGTCGCTGCGGTCGCCAGCGGCGAGTCGATGAAGATGGGCACTGTCGGAATCTTGCCATCACGATGCAACTGGTGCAGGTCGTACACCAACTCCTGCGTGCGTCCTACTGCGAAGGCGGGAATCAGCACACGTCCGCCACGGGCGGCCGTTTCGCGCACGACGCGCCCCAGCTCCTCGCGCGCACCCTCCACCGATTCATGATCGCGATTGCCGTACGTGCTTTCGCACAGAATTACGTGCGCGCCACCGAGAGGCGGTTCGGGGTTGCGGATGATCGGGAGATCATGGCGTCCAACATCTCCGGAAAAGACTACGCGGCGGAATTCGTTGCCCTCGCGCAACTCCAGGACAACCGAGGCACTACCCAGAATATGTCCGGCTTCCGTGTACATCGCGCGCACACCGTCGGTGACGTCGAACCATTTATGATACGGCATGCCGATCATCTGCGCGAGCGTACGCGTGGCGTCCTCGACGCGATACAGGGGTTCGGCGTGTGGCCGACCATGCCGCTCAAGAAAGTCGGCGTCCTTTTCCTGAATGTGCGCCGAATCCGCGAGCATGATGGCGCAGAGATCACGCGTGGCCGACGTGGCCCAGATCGTGTTTTTGTAGCCTTGGGCTACGAGGTAGGGCAGGCGTCCTGAGTGGTCGATGTGCGCGTGCGAAAGCACTACGGCGTCGATTTCGCTGACCGGCAGCGGAAGCTTGGCGTTCTTTTCGTGGCTTTCGCTACGTCTACCCTGAAACAGTCCACAATCGAGCAGGACCGTGCGCGTACCAACGCGGAGGATGTGGCAGGAGCCGGTGACTTCCTGCGCAGCGCCGGAGAACTCGATCTGCATATGTCCCTGATCCTGAGGTTAGAACGTCACCCGCGTCGCGGCACGGCCGCCATCACCCGGAGGTGATGCTACGGGATTGGCCACGCGAACTATCGGACAGAGTGGCATACGGACTCATCCCAGACCGTCGCGACTCTCGAGTTAGTCATTCGGCACCCGACCCTGCACCGTTCCGTTTCCCGTGCCGTTTAGGGCGTTGGTCACGGTGCCGTTCACGGTGCCGTTCACGGTTCCGGGCGCCGCGACCCGAAGGGACATGAGCTCACACAACTTCATGATCTGTCGGTCTGCCAGCGCGTAGTGCACGAAGAGTCCGTTTTTGCGGCGCGTGACAAACCCGTTGGTGTGGAGGACCTGAAGGTGCTTCGACACGTTCGCCTGCCCGAGTCCGGTGCGCGTTACCAGCTGGTTCACTGTCTGCTCTCCGTACTGCAACGACCTCAGCAGTGCCAAGCGCGCAGGCTCTGAAAGAGCCTGAAAGCCCTCTGCAACTAATTGCAGGACACCATCTGTCATAGTGAATCGGCCCATCTCGACCTCGCATAGTCCTGTCATTTCCCCGTCGATTCGACGGCGGCAGTCGCACTACAGGCGCGACACCCAATCTTATGCGTGCGATCCGCTGATGGACAGGGACAGAATCCGACGAGTCCTCGCAATTCTCGCAATCACTACGCGGTCATTCCTTCGGGGCCCCAGCAAGCACGGCGAACCTACCACTCGCGGTGCCCTGGCCATTCCGCGATCGACGCAATGTGTGCGCGACGCGCGAGATCCTTCACATACTCAAGCAGTGCAACGGTGATCCGTGTCATGAAGTTGTTCATACCCTCTCCGGTCGAGATGGGTGATTGCTCTTCGTCGAGCAAATCGGATGCTGCGATAACTGGAGATGTCCGCATATTCCACGCCAATCGACATGCGGAAACCCCGTTCGAGCGCTGATGTACGCATGCTAATGCGCGTCACCGCGTGGCGCATGTGCTTCATCGCACAACTTTACGAAAAATGAAACGCGGTTTCTCGCCTACGCTTTACAGCTCTCGCTGCATTTCGGACGGCTGCCGCAAGTCACGACGCGCCA
>JBBQAK010000020.1:0-17266 GCA_038316215.1 Gemmatimonadales bacterium
TGATCCTGGTCGATGCACCCGAAGCGGAGCGGCTCGAACGGCTCATGCGCGACCGCGGGTTGTCGCGCGACGACGCGCAGGCCATGATCGACGCACAATGGCCATCCGCAAGAAAACGGGCTGCGGCCACCTGGATCATCGACAACGAGGGTCCGCGCGAGCAGCTTCCTACAAAGGTCGCCAAGCTCTGGCGGACGATTCAGGCGCTTCCCCTCCGCGACGCAACCACGGATACTTCTCCGTAATCGTTTCTCTTCCCCATCTGGAGTTTTCTCGTGTCGAACATCCCTGCCGATCTGCGCTACACCAAGGAACACGAATACATCCGTTCCACCGACGACGACGCGATCGTCGCCATCGGGATCACAGATTTCGCGCAGGGTGAGTTGGGCGACATCGTGTACGTCGAGCTGCCGAAGATCGGTGCGACGTACGGCTCGCACGATGTATTCGGCACCGTCGAAGCGGTGAAAGCCGTCTCCGAACTGTTCATGCCGGTGGCTGGTGAAGTGGTCGAGATCAATGGTCGCCTCGACGGCGAGCCAGCACTGATCAACACCGACCCGTACGGCGACGGCTGGATGATCAAGGTGCGCGTCGCGGCCGGCGGTGACGCGGGCCTGCTGTCGGCCACCGAATACAAGGGCGTCGTGGGCGTGTATGGTTGTGTGTGGCTGGGTCGTGGTGGGTGGGGTCCCGGGCTGCTTGCTCGGGGCCCCTTTTGCTTGGGGCTTGGGGCTTGGGGCTTGGGGCTTGGATTGTACGACCGCCCCCCGCGGGGCTCACCACCGCACCACGCACCGTTCACCGTTCACCGTGGGCCGAAAACGCCAGCACCGCCTCGCCGTCCCACTACCCAGCCCGCGAAGGGGATGACCCGCGCCCGGCCGCCGCGGGTTCACGCCGCGAAGCCCAAAGCCCCAGCCCCCAGCAAACAAGAACGGCGTGAATGCCGAAGCACTCACGCCGTTCCTAGCACTCGAGAAAACTTACGACGTCGCGTACGACTCGATCGGCGGACACGAGCAGACCAGGTTGCGATCCCCGAACGCGCTTTCGACGCGACCCACGTACGGCCAGAACTTCCGCTCGCGCGTGAACGGCGTGGGGTACGCCGCCTGCTGACGCGTGTACGGGCGATCCCACTCGTCGCTCGTGACATGCGCGGCCGTGTGCGGCGCACGCTTCAGCACGTTGTTCTCACGATCCGCTTCACCGCGCTCGACGGCGGCAATCTCTTCGCGAATGCCAATCATCGCCTCGATGAACCGGTCGAGCTCCGCCTTCGATTCGCTCTCCGTGGGCTCCACCATCAGCGTACCCGCCACCGGGAACGACAGTGTCGGCGCGTGGAATCCATAGTCCATCAAGCGCTTCGCGATGTCTTCCGCTTCCACACCCGACGCGCCCTTCACACCGCGCGTGTCGAGAATGCACTCGTGCGCAACCAGACCGTTCTGCCCGCGATAAAGCACCGGGTAGTGCGCTTCGAGCTGCTTCGCCACGTAGTTGGCGTTCAGAATCGCGACCTTCGTCGCTGTCGCGAGGCCTTCGCCGCCCATCAGCTTGATATACACGTACGAGATCGGCAGGATGCTCGCGCTGCCCCACGGTGCCGCCGAGATCGGACCGATCGCCTGCGTCCCTCCGGTGGCAATCACGGGATGTGTGGGGAGGAACGGCACCAGCTGCGACGCCACGCCGATCGGGCCCATGCCCGGTCCACCACCGCCGTGCGGAATACAGAACGTCTTGTGCAGGTTCAAGTGGCACACGTCCGCTCCGAGATCGCCCGGGCGCGACACACCCACCATCGCATTCATGTTGGCGCCATCCATGTACACCTGGCCGCCATGCGCATGGATGATCGACGTGATCTCCTTGATGCGCGCTTCGAACACGCCATGCGTGCTCGGATACGTCACCATCAGCGCGCCGAGGGTGGCGGCGTGCTGCTCCGCCTTGGCGCGCAGATCGTCCACGTCGATGTTGCCGTCGGTATCCGTCTTCACCACGATCACCGAGAAGCCCGCCATCACCGCGCTCGCCGGATTGGTGCCGTGCGCCGACTGCGGAATGAGGCACACCGTGCGGTGTGCATCGCCGCGCGACTGGTGGTAGGCGCGGATCACCAGCAGCCCTGCGTACTCGCCCTGTGAGCCCGCGTTCGGCTGCAGCGACACACCGGCGAACCCCGTCACTTCGGCCAGATCACGTTCGAGTTCGTCGAACAGCTGCGCGTAGCCCTGCGCCTGCGCAGTGGGGGCGAACGGATGCAGCTGGCCGAACTCGGGCCACGTGACCGGAATCATCTCGGCCGTCGCGTTCAGCTTCATCGTGCAGGAACCGAGCGGGATCATCCCGTGCACGAGCGAGAAGTCGCGCGCCTGCAGCGCATACATGTACCGCAGCATGTCCGTCTCGCTGCGATAGCGATGGAACGTGGGATGCGTGAGGAACGGCGATACGCGACGGAAACGCTCGTCATAGCGCGTGTCCACACCGGCGGTGACGTCGGCATACGTGAAATCGACGGCAACGTTGTGGTTGAACACCGCCCAGAGATCAGCGACATCGCCCTCGGTCGTCGTTTCGTCGAGCGCCACTGTGATCGTGCCCGGCTCGAGCACGCGCAGATTCATGCGATGCGCTGCCGCGGCCGCAAGAATGTCTTCCTCACCATGGGCGCCCACTTCCACGCGCACCGTGTCGAAGTAATTCTCGTGCGTGATGGCGAAGCCGAGCTTCTCGAAGCCCGCCGCCAACGTGGCCGCATGGCGATGGACTCGCTCGGCGATCTTCACGAGCCCTTCCGGTCCGTGGTACACGGCATACATCGCCGCCATCACCGACAGCAGCACCTGCGCGGTACACACGTTGCTGGTAGCCTTCTCGCGACGGATGTGCTGCTCGCGCGTCTGCAGCGCCATACGCAGGGCAGGCTTGCCTTCGGTGTCGCGCGACAAGCCAATGATGCGCCCCGGAAGGAGACGCTTGAATTCGTCGCGGGTCGCGAAGAACGCGGCATGCGGCCCGCCGTAGCCCATCGGCACACCGAAGCGCTGCGTGTTGCCGACGACGATGTCGGCGCCCCACTCACCCGGCGGTGCCAAGAGGCACAACGCGAGGAGATCGCTGGCCACCGTCACCAGCGCACCAGCGGTGTGCGCCGCTTCGCACAGGCCGCGATAGTCGACCACAGCGCCGTCGGTGCCCGGATACTGCAGCAGCGCGCCGAACACGGTGTCGTTGAAGGCGAAGGTGCGCGGATCGCCCACCTGCACCACGATCCCACGCGCCGATGCACGCGCCTCGACCACCGCGATCGTTTGTGGATGACAGTCGCTACCGATCAGAAACACGTTCCGCGTGGCGCTGCCGCGCGATCCGAAACAGAGTGCCATCGCTTCCGCCGCCGCGGTACCTTCATCCAACAGCGACGCGTTGGCGATCTCGAGCCCGGTGAGGTCGATCACCATCGTCTGATAATTCAGGAGCGCTTCGAGGCGTCCCTGCGCAATCTCGGCTTGATACGGCGTATAGGCCGTGTACCACGCCGGGTTCTCCATGATGTTGCGCAGAATCACGTTCGGCGTGTGCGTGCCGTAGTACCCCATGCCGATAAACGAGCGGTAGACCGCGTTGCGCGACGCGATCGCCTTCAGCGAGCTGAGCACCTCGGCTTCGCTACGCTCAGGACCAGTGTTGAGGGTGCCGCGGAAACGGATGCTTTCCGGAACGACGGCGTCGATGAAGGCATCAAGGGAGTCGTAGCCGAGCGCAGCAAGCATCGCCTGCTGTTCGGCGGCACTCGGACCGAGATGGCGCGGAATAAACGAATCGACCGCGACTGGCGCGGACGAGATGGTGCGCGTGCTCATGACCATCCTCAAACGGGCCAAGCCCGTGCAAGCGTCGTGAAATCGTTGGGGGCCACTGCGGCGCGTTTCGCCCGTGACATCGTACATTTAACCAACGTGAGCCCTTCCCGAGTCGTGCCACCAATCCTCGCGGCGATCCCCGCGGCGATCCCCGCGGCGATCCCCGCGGCGATCCCGCAGTCTGGACCACGTGTTCGCGTGCCGTCAGCCAGCGTATTGCCCCCGCGGTGGACGTTTCTGCGGTCGCCCGCGGCGGACGGCGTCACGAACATGGCCATCGACGCCGCGCTGCTGGAGTTGGCGGGCACCGAGCATCGCGCGGTGTGGCGATGCTATGCGTGGGGAATGCCGACCATTTCGTTCGGCCGGAACGAGCGGACGAAGGGCCGCTTCTCGTCGTCGCGGCTGCGCGAGGCAGGCCTCAGCGCCGTGCGTCGCCCCACCGGAGGTCGGGCGCTCCTGCATGCGCGCGAGGTCACGTACAGCGTGGCGATGCCGCTCGACGAACAGCATCCCTGGCGGGCGGCGTACGCCGCCGTGAACGAGGTCCTGCTGCGCGCCCTACAGTCGCTGGACGTGCCGGCGCAGCTGGTCGCGGACGGGGAGACGCCGGCCATCGCGCCCGACGGTCCCGTCTGTTTTGACCGACCGGCGGCCGGCGAGATCATGGTGCGCGGCCGGAAACTCGTGGGCAGCGCGGTGTGGCGGCAGGGCGGCGCCTACCTCCAGCACGGGAGCATTTTGCTGGCCGACGATCAGGCACTGCTGGCCAACGCCGCCGACGTCCCGCTGCCACCCCCACCATCCGCGGCGTCGCTCGAGGACTGCGCGCCGTCACAGGCCCATTGGGCCGTGGTGGTGGACGCCCTGGCCGCGTCGCTCGCCGCATCGCTCGCCGCGTCGCTCGCCACCGTGGGCGCACCGATGCCGCAAGGGGAGATCGCGCCGTTCGTCCCCCCTCGTGACTTTCGTAGCCGGGTGGCGTCGCATCATGCCGCACTCGGTCATGACGACTGGCTCTGGCGCCGCTAGTGCGCGACGGGCATCGTACCCCCGCGTGGTCGCCTCGATGACCCACCGATCTGTCTTTCACGGACTACCGCCTCTCATGCGCCTCTCGCACACCCGTTGGCTGGCCAGTCTGCTGTGCCTCGCGTTCGCCGCGTGCCCGCCTCCCGAACGGGGTGGTGACACTGGCGGCACCATGATCGTGACCGTACCTGCCGAACCATCCACGCTCTTCCCCCCGCTGCTCTCCGGCACGCAGGGGGCAGCCATTGTCGGCGTGATCTTCGATCGTCTCGCCGAAATCGGCGACGGTCTCGAGACCTACGGGGACCGCGGTTTTCAACCGCGGCTGGCCACGTCGTGGACCTGGGCGAACGACTCGCTGTCCATTGCGTTTGCGCTCGATTCACTGTCCCGTTGGCACGACGGTCAGCCGGTGACCGCCGAAGACGTGCGCTATACGTTCCGCGTCTACACGAGCGACTCGCTGGTAGTCGACAATAAGTCACTCCTCGGCAACATTGATTCGGTCTCGGTCCGTGACCCGCGTACCGCCGTGTTCTGGTTCAAGCGGCGGATGCCACGGCAGTTCTACGACGCCACGTACCACATGTACATGCTGCCGTCGCACCTGCTCGATACCATCCCCATGGCCAGGCTCGACAGCACACCATTTGGCCGCAGTCCTGTTGGTACGGGACGCTTCCGATTCGTACGCTGGGAGCCCGGTCAGCGGATCGAGATCATCGCCGATACGGCGAACTCACGCGGACGAGCCCTGCTCGATCGGGTGATTTGGAGCATCGCGCCCGACTTCGGATCCTCAACGGTCAAACTCTTTGCCGGCGAAGCCGACTTCCTCGAGCAGCTGCGCCCCGAGAATCTGGCGCAGGTCGCGCGCACCCCGTCGCTGCGCCTGATCGACAACCGCGCGCTGAGCTACGGCTTCCTGGGATTCAATCTCCGCGACCGCAAGAACCCGACGCGCCCCAACGCCATCTTTGGCGATCCACGCGTTCGACGCGCCCTGCACATGGCCGTCGATCGCGACCGATTGGTGCGCAACGTGTTTGATTCGCTCGGCATGGTCGCGCTGGCGCCGGCGCCGCGCGCACTGATCCCCGATACATCCGCCTTCAAACAGCTTCCGTATGATGTCGCCGCCGCCAACGCACTGCTCGATTCGGCGGGGTGGCGCGACAGCGACCGCGACGGCGTGCGCGATCGCGACGGCGTCCCACTCGCGTTCGACATCCTCATTCCCAGTAGCAGCACGTCACGGCAGCGCTATGCCGTGCTGCTCCAGGAGCAGTATCGGGTGATCGGCGTGAAGGCGACGCCGAAGGCGCTCGAGAACAACGCGTGGGACACGGCCGTGTATGATCGTCAGGCATTCGATGCCTATCTTGGGGCATGGCAGCCCAGCCCCGGGCTGGTGGGACTGATGCAGACATGGGCCTCACGCGGAAGCTCCAACACCGGCCGCTACGAGAGTCCCGTCTTCGATGCGCTCCTCGACAGCGCGCTCACGACCTTCGATCCGACCTCGAGCCGCCGCTACTGGGCACGGGCATTTCAGCAGATTGACGATGACGTGCCGGCCGTCTGGTTGTATGAACAGCGCTCGCCGGTGGCGATCAACCGTCGCTTCATCACCACGCCGCTGCGGGCCGATGGCTGGTATGTCGGTCTCGCCGATTGGCGCGTGGATCCCGCCCAGCGCATCGACCGCGATCGCATCGGACTGGGGACCCGTCCCTGACCTCCATCGCCCGTCGCGTGATCGCGCGCGTCGTGCAGGGGGTGGCCGTCGTCTTCGCGGCGGCCACTCTCGCATTCGTGCTGCTTCAGCTCGCGCCGGGTGACGCCGCGACCGCTCTCGGCGAAGGTACGTCGCCGGAACTGCGGGCCATGATCCGCGCGCAGTATGGGCTCGATGACTCGCTGGCCACGCAGTACGGTCGGTGGCTCTGGTCGCTCCTGCGCGGCGATCTGGGCTGGTCGCACGATCAGCATCGACCCGTCGCGGCCGTGCTCTCCGACGCGCTGCCGCGGTCGCTCTTTCTCATGGGATGCGCACTGAGCGTGAGTCTCGTGGGCGGCATGCTGATCGGCGCGTGGCAAGGCGCACGCGCGGGGTCGCGCCGCGACCGCACGACGTCGACCGTACTGTTGGTCCTCTATTCAGTCCCCGAGTTCTGGCTGGCGCTGGTGCTGCTGGTGGTCTTCGCGTATCACCTTCGCTGGCTCCCGGTCACCGGCATCACCGGCGAGATGTACGACTACATGGGGACGGGCGAGCAACTCCTGGACCGCCTGCGCCATCTGGTCTTGCCACTGACATCGCTCTCACTCGTCGGCATATCGGTCTTCGCGCGCTATCAACGCAACGCGATGCAGGAGAGCATGGCGCAGCCCTTCGTGCGCACCGCCCGCGCCAAGGGGCTCACCGAATCGGCCGTACGCCGTCAGGCGTGGCGCAGCGCGCTGCTGCCGGTAATCACGGTGACGGGCCTCATGCTTCCCGCACTGATCACCGGCGCGGTGTTCGTTGAGCGTGTGTTCGCGTGGCCCGGTATGGGCTTCGCCATGATCCGCGCCATCGAAGCCCGCGACTATCCCGTAGTCTCCGCCGGCGTCATTCTCGGCAGCGCCATCACGGCGCTGGGTGCGGCGCTTGCCGACATCGCGCGGGACATCGTGGACCCACGGTTGCGCAGCCCGTGAATCGCCGCCTCGCACCGGCGTTCGTGTTGACGGCGCTGCTCGTGGTGGTGGTCGTGGCCGGACCACTGCTGTCGCCGTACGCACCGAACGCGCAGCTCGACATCATCGCGCTCCGCAGCCAAGCGCCCTCGCTGGCGCACCCCTTCGGCACCGATGCTGCGAGCCGCGATGTACTCAGCCGTGTGCTCGATGGCGGACGGGTCTCGCTCACGCTCGCCATCCTGTCGGTCGCGTTGTCGCTCGTCGTCGCCACCTTGTACGGCGCGATCTCGTCACTGGTCGGTGGGGTGGTCGACACCACGATGCGACGCCTGCTGGACGTCGCGTTGTCGATCCCGCGCTTGCTGGTGCTGCTGGCGGTCGGTGCGCTCTGGGGCGCGCTGACATTCCCCGCCTTGGTGCTGCTGATCGGCCTCACGGGATGGTTCGACACCGCGCGTCTGGTCACCGACGAACTGCACGCCCTCAGCAGGCAGGAGTTCACCGTCGCCGCGCGGGCGATGGGCGTTCGTGGCCCACGCCTCCTTTGGCGCCACCTGCTGCCGCATCTACTGCCAACGCTCGTGATCAACGCCAGCTTCGGGGTCGCGAGCACGATCGCGTTGGAGGCAGGACTCAGCTATCTCGGGCTCGGCATCCAGGCACCACAGGCCAGTTGGGGGACAATTCTTCGCGACGGCGCGGGGGTCGTGCAAAGCGAATGGTGGCTGTCCCTCTTTCCCGGGCTGGCCACCGTGTTCGCCGTTCTTGCCTGTAATGCCCTCGGCGACGCCTTGCGCGAGCGGTTCGCACCGAATCACGTTCCGAGTCTCGCGACGAGTCTCGACGTGTCGCCTGTCCCCTCCTTTTCCCGTACCGTGCGCCCGTGACGATTTCTGCCACACGCGACTCGACGACCGCGCCCGATCGTCCGCTGCTCGATGTGCATGCGCTGCAGATCGCCTTTCCGGCGGGAACCAGTGCCGGAGGCACCCGCGTGGCGCGCGCCGTCGACGGCGTGTCGTTCACGGTCGCGCGCGGCGAGTCGGTCTGCCTGGTCGGCGAGTCCGGATGCGGGAAGTCGCTCACCGCACTCTCGCTTCTCCGTCTCGTACCGCCCCCGGGGCGGATCGAGTCCGGCAGCCGCATCATGTTCGACGGCCACGACATCCTGACGCTCGAGGACGAGCCGCTGCGCACCATTCGCGGTCAGCACATGGCGATGATTTTTCAGGAGCCGATGACGGCGCTCAATCCCGTCCTCACCGTCGGTGACCAGATCGCGGAAGTGCTGCGCGTGCATACGACGCTCTCGCGGCAGGACAGGTGGACGCGTACCGTGGACATGTTGGCACAGGTCGGTATCGCCGACGCGGCCGCGCGCGCCAAGCAGTACCCGCATGAACTCTCGGGGGGCATGCGCCAGCGCGTGATGATCGCGATGGCACTCATCATGTCGCCGAAGCTGGTCATCGCCGACGAACCGACCACGGCGCTCGACGTCACCATCCAGGCGCAGATCCTCGAGTTGCTGCGCGATCTGCGCGCGCGCACCGGAATGGCGTTGCTGCTGATTACGCACGACCTTGGCGTGGTGGCCGAGATGGCGTCGCGCGTGATCGTCATGTACGCCGGCCGCGTGGTCGAGGAAGCGAACGTCAACGATCTCTTTGCCGCACCAAGCCACCCGTACACGGAAGGATTGCTGGCCGCGATCCCGAAGCTCGGGCAGGAAGAGGAGCGGCTGCAGACGATCGCCGGTTCCGTCCCACCGCCGACGGCACTGCCGAGTGGCTGCACGTTCCGCGATCGCTGCCCGTACGCGTTCGCACGCTGCGCCACCGACGAGCCGGCGCTGTTGCAGGTGGGATCGGCCCATCGCGCCCGCTGTCATCTCGTCGAGGAACCGGCGCGAAGGGCCGACAAGCATGAGGTGACACGCGCATGAGCCCTTCGCTGACGGGTACACCGACGGCGCCGCTGCTCGAGGTACGCCATCTCACCAAGCACTTCCCCATTCGCACCGGCCTGTTGCAGCGCGTGACCGGCGCCGTACGGGCGGTGGACGGCGTGTCGTTCGACGTGCAGGCGGGTGAAACACTGGCCCTCGTTGGCGAGTCGGGGTGCGGAAAAACGACCACTGGCCGCGCGATTCTTCGACTGATTGAACCGACGTCCGGGACTGTGCGCTTCGACGGAACCGACGTGCTCGCGTTGCGTGGCGAGACGCTGCGACGCATGCGGCGGCGCATGCAAATCATTTTTCAGGATCCGTACGGGTCGCTCAATCCACGCATGACCGTCGGCGCCGCGATCAAAGAAGGGCTGCTCGTGCACAATCTCGCCGAAGGCAGCGACGCGGATCGTCGTGTCGCGACGCTGCTGGACGAAGTGGGGCTGCGCTCCGAGTACGCATCACGCTATCCCCACGAATTCTCGGGCGGCCAGCGGCAGCGTATCGGTATCGCGCGCGCACTGGCGGTCGAGCCGTCGTTCATCGTGTGCGACGAACCGGTGTCGGCGCTCGACGTGAGTGTGCAGGCGCAGGTGGTGAATCTGCTGCGCGATCTGCAGCGTGAACGGGGACTGTCCTATCTGTTCATTGCGCACGATCTCGCCGTCGTCGCGCATATGGCCGATCGCGTGGCCGTGATGTATCTCGGACGTATCGTCGAACTCGCGCCGCGGCGCACGATCTTCAGCACGCCGCTGATGCCGTACACGCAGGCACTCCTCTCAGCAGTACCGGTTCCCGATCCCACGGCGAAGCGCCAGCGCATTCTGTTGCCCGGTGATCCTCCATCGCCGGCCAACCCGCCCAGTGGCTGCGTGTTTCATCCACGGTGCCCAAGCCCGCTCAAGGACGCGGAGTGTACGCGCGTCGTGCCGCCGCTCGAAGAGAAGTCTCCCGGACATTTTGTGGCCTGCATCAAACAGCCACTCATTCACCTCTCATCCCACGCGTCGTGACGCCTCCTCCTCTCCGTACCGACTCGTCCGCATCACATCCCGCCAACGACCGAGCGTTCTTCGGTCATCCACGCGGGCTCGGACTGCTCTTCATGACCGAGATGTGGGAGCGCTTCTCCTTTTATGGACTGCGCCCGCTGTTGGTGCTGTTCATGGCGGCCGCACTCGCGGATGGCGGATTCGGATTCGATCGTCCCGCCGCATCGGCCATCGTGGGCATCTACGCCGCATCGGTGTACCTCGCGTCGCTGCCCGGTGGCTGGATTGCCGATCGGTGGCTCGGATTGCGTCGATCGATTCTGATCGGCGCCGTGCTGATCACGTCGGGGCACCTGTCCATCGGCGTTTCAGGCGTGGCCGGCGCCGGCGTGGGCAAGAGCTTCTTCTTCCTTGGTCTGGTGCTCATCGTACTCGGCACCGGACTCCTCAAGCCGAATATCTCGGCCATCGTCGGGGATCTCTATCCCGAGGGCGGCGCACGACGTGACGCCGGCTTCTCGATCTTCTACATGGGCATCAACACCGGCGCCTTTCTCGGCCAGCTGGTCACCGGATATCTGGGCGAGCGGGTCAGCTGGCACTGGGGCTTCGGCGCCGCCGGCGTGGGCATGCTGTTCGGACTCCTCGTCTTCTGGCTGAAGTCCAAGGCGATGCTTGGCACGCTGGGCCAGGACATCGTGCGCGATCCCGATCCCGCGGTACAAGCGAAGCGTGAAGGCACGGTGCGCACGTATACGATCGCCGGTCTCTCCCTCCTCGCGCTCGTGTTCGTGCTGGCCAGCACCGGCACAATCGCCCTCGATCCGCAGGCGATCGGTGGCGCGATGACGTTCGTCCTCGTCGGTATCGCTGTTGCCTTTTTCGGCTTTCTCTTCGCGTTCGGTAAACTGACCAGCGACGAGAAGCGGCGCTCCGGTGTGATCTTCGTCCTCTTCGTGTTCGCCGCGATCTTCTGGGCGGCCTTCGAGCAGGCACCGACGTCGTTGCAGCTGTTCGCCAACGACTTCACCGACCGGAATCTCTTTGGTTTCGAGGTTCCTGCCACGTGGTTTCAGACGGTGAATTCGGCGTTCATCATTTTGTTCTCGCCGCTCATTGCCGCGCTCTGGATCATGCTGGCGAAGCGCAATATCGATCTCTCGAGCCCGGCGAAGTTTGCGTTGGGACTCGCGTTGGCCGGTGTGGGATTTCTGGTCATGCTCTTTGCGGCCAACCGCGTCGTCGCCAGCGGCGGCTCGGTGCTCGTCTCGCCGTGGTGGCTCATCATCAGCTACCTGTTCCAGACGCTGGGCGAGCTGTTCGTGAGTCCGGTGGGCCTGTCGTCGATGACGACGCTGGCGCCACGGCGCTACCTCGGACAGATGATGGGTATCTGGTTCCTGGCCGCATCGGTCGGCAATCTGGTGGCCGGACTCGTTGGCGGGTATGTGGATCCCACTAAGCTCGAACAGACGCCGCTCGTGTTCAGCGGTACCGCCATCGCGCTCTTCGGCGCGACGGTGATCCTCGCGCTGATGATCGTGCCCATCCGCCGCATGATGGCCACCGCGAAGTAGTCAACCAGCGGCCAGGCCACGCGAGACTCACGTGAGTGGTGGGTCGTGCATAAAAGTGTCGATTCGTGCGTCGATACCCACCACTCCGAACGGCAACTCACCACCGACGCGGCGTCACGGCGCTACGGCCAGGTGAAGAGACTCGACGGCGCGGTACGTTCGCGACCCCCCTGCACGTCCCGCGGCTCGTTCCAGAACACGCGTGAGCGATCGACGCTCGAGAAGCGCACTTCGAATCGACGCTGCGGATCGGTACTCACGGGTAGCGCAAAGTCGACGCGCCACAACCGCCGCGAGCGCGGCGGGACCGCCGCGAGCACCGACACACCGACCGCACCGCGCCACGGCGTGGAGAATGCATACGGCACCGATGGCTCGGCCCACAGTCGACCAGCCTCGGCAAATCCTGCGAAGCCCAGGTCGAGGAGATTGCGTCTCGTGGGCACCACGAGTCGCTGCTCCGCACGGAGCACCAGACGCCGCGCGCCGGCCTCATTCGATCGGCGATGACCCATCACGCCGCCCTCGAGGTCCGCCAGCGAGAGCTGAAACGGCACGCGCATACTGCGACCCGCACTCCACTCCGACCCGACAACCGTGGTCTGGCGAACGGCGGGGCGAAAGTACCACGCGAGGCGCCCGCTGGTGACAAAGTTGTCCCATGCCTTCGTATCGCGATCGTATCGTCCTTCCGTGGCCGCTTGCAGCCCCACGAAGCTGCGCGTCCCGCCATACGCGCCGTACAGATTGGCGGCGACAAAATGATCGCGATCACGCGCCTGCCCCACGATGATCGACCGACCGGCGACCAGCCCGAGCTGCATGCCGACACGCACGTCCTGCACGCCGGTGAGCGCATCGAAGCCCTGCACTTGCACGAACCGGATGGCACGTACGCCGAGGAGTGCGTTCGCGCGCACCACGCGCTGCGGCCGGAAGGTCGGCACGACGACCGCGGTCGTGTCAGCCTGCACGCCCTCGCGCGTGAGCAGCAACGACTGCTGATCGGTGCGTTGCACTTCACGCGTCAGTGATGCACCGACCAAACGCAGCCGGCCCACCGAACCGACACGCGCCACCGCACCGACATTCGCGAACTCCCGTCGCTCCGTGAGTGCGTTTCGTGGCAGCTCGCCGCGACGGAACTCGATCGGCCCACGCGTGCCGCCCACACTCCCGATCCACGCATACCGCTGCAGGTCGGTGTAATACGGCCGAACCAGTTCGAGCTGCATATCCTGCCCGAACCGATTGCGCTGCGCCGACAGGCGAAATTCGTTCCGTCCGCGTCCGAACGCATAGTTCTCGAGGTCGACGCCGAGGAGATCATTGTAGGCGCGGCCATCGCGCCATTTGATGGCCGCGAGTGTCGCCGACCCGCCAAGATTCGAATCACCCAATCGCATACCGCGCACCACCGGTGACTTCGACTGGATCGTCGGCTCAAAGACCATGCTGAAATCGTCGCGCGTCTCCACTTCAAGCCGCACCCCACCGGCCTCGTCGTCATACGCACGGATGCGGGCATCCACCAGGAACGGCTGCGCGCGCAGAATGCGCTCCGATTCCGCGCGCCGGATCTGGTTGCACGGATCCCCGACCTTCATGAGGAGGAATCGCCGCACGACATCGTCTCGCGTGTTCGCGTGTGTCTTACGCACCGTGCGCCGTACCCACTCCAGCCGCGTGGGCAGTCGGTCAGTGAACGGCGGTTGCGTGATCACGATGATGTCGCTGATGGGTTGTCCCGCGCACCCGGTCACCGGAAGGCGGCCGCGACTCGATACCGGAGGCTGCTTCTGTCCGTTGGCGCGCACGACCTGCCCCGACGCGGTGCACCACGGGAGAGAGGCGACCAGACACGCCAGAGCGATCGCGCGACGATCGATCACTTGCCCATTCGGCGCTTCAAGGCCGCCAGTCGCTCTTCCGCATCCGATTCGCGCTCGGCGCGCGTGCGGCGCGTCGGCGACAGCACGGGGTCTGTCGGCAGGTCATCCGACGCGCCGTCCAACGCGTCGTCCGCACCGACGGTGCTGGAGTCGCCAGAATCCGGAGCCGCTCCCGCGTCGTTCGACCGCGCGCCCGAAAGGCCCCCCGGTGCCACGCCCGACAGAATCAGGCGGAGCTCCCCCGCCATGTCCTCGTAGTCCCGCTCAGCGAGCGACAACTCATGCTGCTGCACCATCTGCTTGGTCTCCAGCATCGCCACGCGTTCCTGATGCTGCCCGGCAAAACGCTCGGCGATCACGACCGTTTCCTGGTCGTTGATTTCCGCAGCCAACAGCAGGCGACGACGCACCGTTTCGAGTTCGGCGCGCTCCGTGGCCAGGCGCGTGTTGGTCGTGGCGAGCGACGCGCGCAGGTCATTGAGCCCCAGCTTGGCATGCACGAGCGCGTCGCGCATGGCCTGTGTCGCCGTGCGGCGTTCATCTGGATCGAGTCGCGCGGAAAATCCACGCAGGGCGTCGCGAAGCGGTTCGAACATGGGCGGGAAGAGGATCGGAGAAAGTACCCGTCGTACGTCCGAAGGATAGTCGCGGCTAACTGGAAGCCCGCCACCTCGTGTCGTCGCGCACCTGGCGCATCAGACGTTCCGGCGTATGGACGTTGGGAAACAGCAGACGGTCGCTCACCCGGTTGAGGGCCACCCGCAACCGAGGAAAGCGCTCCGCCGCCGCGGCGAAGAGTGGGGCCAGACCGTGCTCACCCGCCAGACGGTGATCGGCGGCAAGCCGAAAACCCCGTTGGCCCATCGCTTCGAAATACCCCAGATCGGGGCCGCCTCGACGCCAACGCCGCTGTTCGATGTGATCCGGAAAGAGCCCGCTGAGCCACAAGGCATAATTGCCCAGGTGTGCACTGGCCAGAAAGCTCCTTGATGCGTCGCTACCCTCCAGGTCGTCGCCGAGGGAAGCGAGCGTGTCATACGTCGCGTCGTCGTGGTCGCCGATTTGCCGCGCCCGCTGCCGGAGCCCGAAGTGGAGCAGGATTGAGGCCACGTAGTCGGCAATCGGCCGATCGTCTTCGCCAGCCCCGCGCAACGCGTGCCGAACCAGTACGTAGGTGAAGAGCGGCCACGAGGCATGCGCCCCTTGTCGCGCGCTGAGCAGTCCCTCAAGCACAAACGGGTCGTCGAGTAGCGCATCGAGCCCCTGATCGGCCAGCTTCGCCTCCGCGTCGTCCTGCGCGCGCCCCGAACCGCGGGCCACGAGCCGAACCACCAGTTGAGCGTCTTCGCGCCCGAGCCGCGCGCGTGTGTTCGCGAGAATCATGGACCAGCCTCCCTGATTTCACGTACCCCGATCTCCCCGCGCCGGAAACGCTCCGCCGGAGGCCTCTCTCTGTTATTATCGGACGCACACCAGAACGCCAGCGTTTTTTCGGCTGGCTCGCGCGTCCCGTTACCGGCTCCTGTGCTCTACCTCGCCATTCCCGCACACAATGAGGTCGCCACCATCGGCGTCCTACTTTGGCGGATCCGCACCGTGCTCGCTGAATTCCCTCGCGAGTACGAGGTTGTCGTGTACGATGATGCGAGCTCCGACGAGACGGCGGAGGTAGCAGAGCAATACGCGCACGCGATGCCCGTGACCGTGCTCCGCGGGGCCACGCACGTCGGATACGCCGGTGCCCTCGATGCGCTGATCCGGCATGTCTCGGCCCAGACGCGCTATCCGCGTCGCGATGCCATGCTCCTGGTACAGGGGGATTTCACCGATCCGCCAGGCATCGTCCCAGAGTTTGCGCGACGGTTTGAAGGTGGCGCGGACCTGGTCGTTGGTGAGCGAATGGTGGTGGCCGACGCGCCCGTACCGGTTCGCCGGCTGTTCAAGGCCGCGCATTGGGCGATGCGTCCGTTCGTGCGCGTGGACGGTGTCAACGACCTCACGGCCTCGATGCGCCTGATTCGGATTTCGGCGTTGCGCGATCTCGTGCGCCAAGCTGGTGCCGAACCGATCTGCGTCGGGGATTCGTGGACGGCGAACGCGGATCTGCTGCTCAAGCTGGTCCCGCTGGCCCGTCGGGTCGAGTCGGTCCCGATGGAGCCGACGTACGGCGTGCGGATGCGCGACACACGCCGCGTGGCCGTGCGTGACGCCCTCGCCGCGCTCAAGTGGGCCTGGGGCGCGCGCGGTCGGCGTGCGGTTGCTGGATCGGCGGCTGAGGCTGTGGGAGACGCCGAACGCCGTCCGTCACGTGGTGGCGCACCCGCCGGCAAACGCCGCGAAGAGACCGAACTCTCCGTTGAGAAGCTCCGCGAGCGAGTGCGGGACCGCCCGCGCATCGAAGACGAAGAGTCGTTCAATGGTCGTCGCGAGGGTCGTCGTCGCGAGCGCGAGCGCGCGAAGGGCGAGCGGTCGGCCGATGAGCAGGGAGATGCGCCGTCCGAGCGCGTCATGGAGCGCGCGCCAGAGGTGGTCGCCGAGACGCGTCCGCCTCGTGCCGAGCGTGCGGAGCGCCCCAAGCGCCAGCGCGCGAACGCGACCGAGGGAGACGCGAAGCCGGCGCGCCCTGAGCGTCTTCCGCGCGGCGAACGTGCCGCGAGGAGCGACACACCGAAGTCGCCGCGGCGTGCGCGCGAGGAGCCGCGCTCGCCCTACAGCGATCCGTCCATTGAGCTTGAGGATCCGTTCGCGGCACCGGCACCGAAGCGCGAGGGCTCGGAGCGCGCACGTGAGCGCGCGCTCGGACCGATGGACCGCGACAGCGAAGCCGAGACCGAAATCGAGGTGCAGCCGACAGAGGTCGAGCGGTTCCCCGCGTCGCCCGTGACCGACGGGCGCGACGAGAACCGCGACGACGACGACAGCGAGCTGGGCGACGACGGCGACGACGGCGACGACACCACAGTGGACGGAGCCGAAGGGGCCGCGCCGCGCAAAAAGCGCCGCCGCAACCGTCGCTCCCGGCGTGGACGCGGGAAGAAGGACGGCGCGACCGAAGGTGGCGCCGAGGGGGCGTCCGATAACGCCACGGACAACGATACCGACTCCACCGGTGAGCCGGGCACAGCGAGCGACGAGGAGCGCGACGAGGAGCGCGACGACAGCAGTGATGCGCTGAGTGACGGCGACGAATCGGATCTCGACAGCGCTGCGCGTGCGCGGCGGCGCGGACGCCGGGGACGCCGGGGTGGCGCCC
>JBBQAK010000055.1:0-13189 GCA_038316215.1 Gemmatimonadales bacterium
TCGCGGATGACGAAGGGAACCCTTACGTCGCACGCGCTCACATCGGCGTATCTGTCGCGCATTGCGGCGGTGGATCGCAGTGGTCCGACGCTCAATTCGGTGATTGAAACGAATCCTGATGCCTTGATGATCGCGACGGAACGCGACGCCGAACGTCGGGCAGGAAACGTGCGTGGTCCTCTGCACGGCATTCCCGTGTTGATCAAGGACAACATCGACAGCGGCGATCGCATGCAGACCACGGCCGGGTCACTGTCGCTGGTCGGTAAGCCGGCGCCGCGCGATGCGTTCATCGTGCAGCGCTTGCGCGATGCGGGCGCCGTGTTGCTCGGCAAGACGAATCTCAGCGAGTGGGCGAACTTCCGATCCACGCGTTCCACGAGTGGATGGAGCGGGCGCGGCGGACAAACGCGGCATCCGTTTGTGCTCGATCGCAATCCCTGTGGCTCGAGTGCGGGTACCGGCAGTGCGATTTCGGCGAACCTCGCGGCGGTTGGTATCGGTACGGAAACGGATGGCTCGATCATCTGCCCGTCATCGATTTGCGGGCTGGTGGGCATCAAGCCAACGGTTGGCTTATGGAGTCGCAGTGGGATTATCCCGATTTCGTCATCGCAGGATACGGCAGGTCCGATGGCACGCACGGTGTCCGACGCCGCTGCGCTGCTCGGCGCGCTGACCGGTGTGGATGCGCGCGATCGTGCGACGGCGGATAGCGCGGGCAAGAGTGCAACCGATTACACCACGTTTTTGATTACGAAATCGCTGCAGGGAGCACGCATTGGTGTTGCCCGCAACATGGCTGGTTTCCATCCGCTCACCGATGCGGCGTTCGAGCGCGCGATCGAATCGTTGCGCAACGCGGGTGCGGTGATCGTCGATCCGGCCAACGTTCCAACGGTGGGCACGTACGACGACGCGGAGCTCGACGTGCTGTTGTACGAGTTCAAGGCTGGGGTCAATGCGTATCTCGCGGAACGCGGCGCGACCGTGTCGGTGCGCACGATGGATGACGTGATCGCGTTCAATCGCACGAATGCGGGTGCTGAGATGCCGTATTTCGGACAGGAACAGATGGAGCGTGCGCAGACGATGGGGTCGCTCGACGATGCGAAGTATCGCGATGCCGTGGCGGCGTGCCGGCGGTTGTCGCGCGACGAGGGTATCGACGCCATTATGGCGCAGCATTCGCTCGATGCGATCGTGGCCCCGTCCAACGGGCCGTCGTGGCCCACCGACTTGGTGAACGGTGATCGGTACAGCGGTGGCAACTCGAGTGTCGCCGCGGTGGCCGGCTATCCGAGCATCACGGTACCGATGGGATTCGCCGACGCACTGCCGCTGGGTATATCGTTCATCGGCCGGGCGTGGAGTGAAGGTCGCCTGATCGGACTGGCCTACGCGTTCGAGCAAGCGACGAAAGCACGTCGCGCACCGCGCTTTCTTCCCACGCTGCCGATCGCCGTACCGAAGCGGGAGCTCTAAATGGCGCCGGAAGCACCGCGAACGGCGGGGATGTCCCGCCTGATCGCTATCGGTAGTCTCGTGGGCACGCTGGGGCTCGGCGTGTGGTCGTGGCAGTTCCTGAATCGCGCGGCCGACTCCGGATTGGATCGGTTGTCGCGGATCGATGCTATGCGCGCGTTGTGCACGGCCGAGTGGGTGAAGGCACGTACCGAAGTCGATTCGATGCGGGTGGATCGGTTCGCGTTGCCCGACACGATCGACAAGGGTTCCGAGCAAGCGATCGACCGATGTGGTGACTTGCGTGGTGAGAGCGTGCCGAATTCGCTGCCAAATGCGCGCGAAATGTCGGGCGATCCGATGCCGCGCGGACTTCGCTGAGGACGTGAGATGAAGCGTGTACTGGTTGCGCTGCTGGCGCTGGTGGTCGTGGCGGCCGCCGTTTTTCTCACCGTCGGTGCGCGCCTTGCCGACAGTCGGATGAACACGGTGGTCAGCACAGCGGTCCCGGTCGTATCGCCGGTGGCGTCGGCGTTGCATCGCCGGCTGTTCGTGGCCGACATGCATGCCGACGAGCTGCTGTGGGGACGCGATCCGCTGGAGCGCGTGTCGCGCGGTCACGTGGACGTCCCGCGACTGCAAGAGGGGCACGTCGCGCTCCAGGTGTTTTCTGTGGTCACCAAGACGCCTCGCGGGATGAACTACGATCACACCACGGGTGACACGGACAACGTGCTGCTGTTGGCGATCGCCGAACATTGGCCGCGCGCCACGTACACGAGCTTGCGAGCGCGTGCGGTGTATCAGGCCGACAAACTGCGAGACGCTGCGCTCCGTTCGGGGAATACGCTCACGCTGATCACGACGCGTGAGGAGATGGCGCAGTTCGTGGAGCGTCGGGCCGGTGATCCGGCACAGGTTTCGGCGCTACTGGCCATTGAAGGACTGCATGCGCTCGATGGCACGCTGGAAAGCGTGGATACGCTGTACGCCGCCGGATTCCGCATGATGGGACTCACGCACTTTTTCGACAACGAAGTGGCCGCCAGCGCGCACGGTGTCACGCATGCGGGGCTCACCCCGTTGGGACGGCACGTGATTGCGCGTATGGAATCGCTCGGGATCATCGTCGATCTCGCGCACGCGTCGGCGCAGACGGTCCAGGAGGTGCTCGCCATGGCGACGCGTCCGGTGGTGGTCTCGCACACCGGCGTGGCGGCTACCTGCCCGGGTCCGCGCAACCTCACGGATGATCAGCTGCGGGCGATTGCCGCCAATGGAGGACTCGTCGGTATCGGCTACTGGGACGGCGCGGTCTGCGAGCCCACGGTGAATTCCATCGTGAAGGCGATCGTGCATGCGGTGCAGGTGGCGGGTGCGGCTCACGTGGCACTGGGGTCCGACTTTGACGGCGCCACACGTACGCCGTTCGATACCCGTGGCATGGCGGCCATCACCGATGGCCTGCTCAAGGCCGGCATGGCGCCGGACATCATCGCACGCGTGATGGGGGAAAACACGCGTGATTTCCTGCTGCAGCAGCTGCCGTCGTCGTCGCCGACGCTGCGGGCCGGCCGGTAACGCGCCGATGGTTCACGCATGACGCGCGCCTGGTGGATGCTGGTCGTGGCCGGCCTGCTCGAGGTTGTCTGGGCCATTGGGCTCAAGTACGCCGACGGCTTCCGGAAGCCGGTGCCATCGGTGATCACCGTGGGTGCGATGATCGCGAGTTTCTACTACCTCGCGCAAGCACTGAAGACTCTGCCGGTCGGTACCGGCTATGCAGTGTGGACCGGTATCGGCGCGGTCGGCACGGCGATCGTGGGTGTGCTGGTGTTCGGGGAGTCGCGCGATCTCGGACGGATCGTGTCGGTCTCCCTGATCGTCGCCGGCATTATCGGCCTGAAAATCACGTCGCCGAGCTAGCGCGACCGGTCGATGCGATCAGGTTGGCACTTCCCACCGCCGCGAGGCATTCACTTTATATGATCCGATTCGCCGCTATTGTCCCCGTTCTGCGCGTCAGCGACGTCGAGCGCTGCATGACGTGGTACAGCGAGATCCTCGGCTTTTCCGTCGATCCGTCGCCTGAGATTGCGCCGTATGAGTTCTGCGTTTTGCGTCGCGACAACACTGAGCTGATGCTCCGCCTCACGCGTACCCCCATCGCTCGCACGCCAGCCTCCCACGACTGGGATGTCTATGTGCGTCTCGACGGTGGCGAACTGATTGCCCTCCTCGATCATGCGCGTCGCCGCACGCCGCTGGTGCGTGGTCCGGAGCTGATGCCCTCTGGTCACGTCGAGTTTGAGCTCGAAGATCCAGAAGGGCACCGCATCTGCGTCGCCGAAATGCTCGACGACGCAACGGGTTTCCCCCGCGCCGTCGACTAAGGTCGTCTACGTTGTCGTGGGGACCGGCGGACCACGCCGCGCTCGTGACGCGAGACAAACCTGCCGGAACCACTCACCCGATGCTTTGACGGTGCGGGTCTGTGTTTCAAAGTCGACGCGGACCAGCCCAAAGCGTGGGCGGTATCCCGACGCCCACTCGAAGTTGTCGCACAGACTCCACGCGTGGTAACTCCGTACGTCGGCACCGTCGGCGATGGCCGCGGCCACGGCCAACAGATGGGCGTGGTGATAGGCCGTTCGCTCCGGATCAGAGACCTGCCCGTGTTCGTCCACGCGGTCGTGGAGAGCGCATCCGCTCTCGCACACGTGGAGCGGCACGCCCGGGTACAGCGTGTGCAGGCGCGACAGCATCGACTGGAGTGCACGAGGCCACACTTCCCATCCCATATCGGTGCGCGCGCCTTCATTGCGTCCGAATGACGAGTGGACCCGGAAGGCTTCATCGGTAAGATCGGCGTGACTCCCGACGCTACGCACGTCGTGTCGCAGCCCGAAGTCGATGAAGGGCAAGTCCGGCATGCTCTCGCCCGCGCTGATGACGAGCCGGTAGTAGCAATTGATGCCGATGAAGTCGAGCGGCGTGCGCATCGATTCGAGATCGCCGGGCTCAATCGCCATCTCGTCGACCGGCAACGTGTCGAGCACGCGTTGCGGATAGGCACCGGTGAAGAGCGGGTCGAGGAAGAGATGGTTGAAGGCCGCGTCGGCAAACTGAGAGGCGCGCTGGTCGGCCTCCGACTCGGTGGCAGGCTCACAGGGAGCCAACGCGAAGACGGAGCCGACCTCCAGTTCGGGACGACGCGCCTTGATGGCGCGATAGCCCAAGGCGTGCGCACGGGTCACGGTATGGACAGCTCGCAGAAACTCCGAGAGGTTCGCATGTCCGGGCGCATAGCGCCCGAGCAGATAACCGCGTGACACGAAAATGTACGGTTCGTTGAACAGCGCCCACTCTTTCACGCGATCGCCCAGTCGGTCGACGACGAGCGCCGCGTAGTCGGCGAATCGATCGGCGGTCTCTCGCGCGGTCCAACCGCCGACGTCCTGTAACGCCTGCGGCAGGTCCCAGTGATACAGCGTCGGGAAGGGCGTGATGCCCTCGGCGAGGAGCCGATCGATCAGCTGATCGTAGAAGGCCAGACCGGCCGTGTTTACCCGGCCGCTACCGAGCGGCTGTACGCGCGGCCACGCGATGGAGAAGCGGTAACTATCTACGCCGAGATGTCCGAGCAGCGCGACATCGGCATCCCGCCGATGATAGTGATCGCAGGCGACATCGGCGTTCTCGCCCCGCTCGATTGCTCCGGGTCTCGCGGCGAATGCCTCCCAAATGGAGGCGCCGCGCCCATCGGCGTCGATGCCACCTTCGATTTGATATGCAGAAGTGGCAACCCCGAAGCGAAAGGTCTGGGGGAAGCGCTCAATCAACGACGCGATGCGTTCCATTCGTTCTCTGCGGAAAGGCGACACTGATCGAGATCATCATGATCACGTTCAGCACGAGGGCCAGGAAGCCCGCGTTGATGTCGGTGATGCTGTGCGGCCAACTTCGCAACAGCGAAGCCATCGATACACCGCTCAGCGTGGTGACTGCAACGGCCGCTTCACCCACCACGATGCCGGCGATGGCGCCGGCGGCGGTGATACGCGCCTGCGGAACGAGTGAAGCGAGCAGCGCGGGGAAAAGCTGCGTGACCATGCTGTACCCCATGAGCAACAGCGTGACGAGCGTACTGCCCCCGCGGAACGTGAAGAACAGCGCGATGCCGGCCAGTAACGGCACAAGCATGCGCGCGCGCGTCGCGGAATCGGCGGGCTGTCCTTCGCGTGGTGGACGGAGAATGCGCGCGAGCGTGGTGGCGATGCTCATGAGAATGAGGGAACCCGGCACGAGTGCCGTCAGCAGCCCCGCCGCACCGACCAGTCCCACGATCCACGGTCCGAAGGCGTCGCGCGTGACGCGCAGCAGGGCGAGATCGACATCGGTGCCCTTGAGGCCCGGCACCGACAACAGCGCCGCGAAGCCGATGAAAAACACGAACAACAATATCAACTGATACAGCGGCATCAGCGCGGCGTTCCGTCTGAACACCGATGCGTCACGGGCGGTAAACACCGAGCCGAACGTATGGGGCCACATGTAGAAACCCAGTACCGTCAGCAGCACGGTGCTGGCAAACCAGCTCGGCGACATCCCGCTTGATGGCAGCGTCAGAAAACCCGGATACTCGGCGGCGATGCGCGTGAACATCGCACCGATGCCGCCATGCAATTTGTACGGTAACACGATGCCGAGTCCGACCACACACAGCAGGACCATCGCGTCCTTCAGAGTGGCCGTCATGGCCGATCCCTTCACGCCAGAGAGCACCACGTAGACAACCGTTGCCGTGGTGCCGATCCATATGGCCGTGTTGGCGCTGATCGCACCGTACGACGACTCCGACACGATGATGCCAAGACCTTTGAACTGTAGGACGAGATACGGCATGAGGGCGGCGATGCTGACGACGGCGACCAGCTTGCCCAGCGTGGGACTGCCATACGCGTGCGTGAAGTACTCTGACTGCGAAAGCACCTTCCACGCCGTGCCGCGCTTCCAGATCGCGGGGAGCAGCCAGTACGACATGATGTACGCGACCGCGCCGTAGCCGATGATGTAGAACGCGGGCGCGCCGCGTCCGTAGGCCCAGCCACTGCCGCCGAGAAACGTGAACGTGGTGTAGATCTCACCGGCCAGCAGCATGAACACGAGAACCGTGCCGAATCCGCGATTGCCCACGCTCCACTGTTCGAGACTCGTGGGTTCGCCTGTGCGCTGCGCGCCGCGCATGCTGAGCAGCAGCGCCAACAGCAGGGTCGCAGAGAGAATCCCCAACGAGATCATCACGGGACGCGATTGTCGAGGACGCCGATGATCGCCATGACCACGGACGTCATGAGCACCCAGAACACGATCCATCCAAGCAGAAACGGCATGCCGAGAATGCGCGGCTCAACGCGGTTTGCAAACCACGGCGCGCCGAGAATCGCGACTGCTGGCACGAGCGCCAGCAGTCGATACGGTTTGGTCACGCCGAACCGAGCAGGTCGAGCGTGGCGGCGGTGAGATACCGCAGGCCGATGTCGAGCGATCGCTCATCGATCTGGAAACGCGGGTGATGATGCGGGTAGTCGATTCCGACGTCGACGTTGCCGGCACCGATGAACGCGAACACGCCCGGTGCCCGCTGCTGGTACGCGGAAAAGTCTTCGCCGCCCATGGTGGGGCGCATGTCGATCAGCGTCTCCGCGCCGAAGGTGCGGGTGACCACGTCGGTGAGGCGCGCCGTCAGATCCGGATCGTTGATCACCGGACGGTATCCCGGCTCGTAGCGGAAATCGTACGTGGCGCCGAACGCGCTCGTCACGCCCTTGATGATCCGCTCGATCGTGATGGGAACGGTGGTGCGCAGCGTCGCGTCGAAGGTGCGCACGGTGCCGGCGAGAAAGGCGGTGTTGGGAATGACGTTGAACGTGGTACCGGCGATGAACTGCGTGACCGACACGACCACGGGATCGAGGGGGTCGACGGTGCGGGACACGACATGGTGGAGCGCCGAGACCACCTGCGCGCCGACGGCGATCGGATCGATCGTATCGTGGGGAACCGCGGCATGTCCGCCCTTGCCGGTAATCGTGCACTCGAAGGTGTCGGGAGCTGCCATGGCGGGCCCGGAAATCAACCCGATGCGCCCGACGGGCATGGCCGACCAGACGTGGAGACCGATGACCTGATCGACCCCGTCCATCACCCCCTGTCGCACCATCTCTTCGGCGCCGCCCGGCGAGAGCTCTTCCGCATGCTGGAAGATGAAACGGACTTCGCCGCGCAGCTGATCGCGGTGGCGCGCCAACAGCGTCACCAGCCCGAGCGCGATCGACGTGTGTCCGTCGTGTCCACAGGCGTGCATCGCACCATCGGACTGCGACCGGTACTCGACGTCGTTCTCTTCGTGAATTGGGAGGGCGTCGATATCGGCACGGACGGCGAGCACCGGTCCGGGACGACCGGTGAGCAGCCGCGCCATCACGCTGGTCTCGGTGGGACGCGAGATCTCGAGGTCACCGATCTGCTCGAGCACCTGACGGATGAATCGGGCGGTTTCGTGCTCCTGGAACGCGACTTCGGGGCGCCGGTGCAGCGCGCGGCGCCAGTCGATCACCTGGGGCACCAGCTGTTCTGCCTCGTTGAGCAAGGCCGCGGCGTCGAGCGCCGGCGATTGAGTGGCAGTCGTCATGGTCACGGATCGGGCACGGGTGGACAAGGACGCTTCCCTTGTGATGTAACCGGTTTCCGCTTCTTTGCGTAGGTTTGACCATGGTCCTCCAGCAACCCGCATCCATTCCGGCGCCCCCTCCGCCTCCGTCCGTCCCGCAGATTCCCTCTAGCGTCAGGATCGGTGGCGAGGAGATTGCCCTCAACCCGAGGCCGCTCTCGGCGGCCGACGTCGGCGCGCTCAAGGCAAAGCGAACTGAGCTGTCCCGCCAATTGGAGTCGGTGCAAAATCGCCGGGACGATGTCGCGAAGGAGCTGCAGCGCACCACCGGACCCGGCGCCAAGGGACTGGAGCAGCGTCTGACCGTGATGGACGAGCGTATCGTGCAGTTGGAGCGGGACATCGCCTTCAATGGCCGTGAACTGGCTCGCGCCCCAGGTGAACTGGTGAATGAGGAAGCCGCCGTTCAGCGATACGGTCCGTTCAGCTCCGGTCAGCTCACGGCCATCTCGATTGTCTCGATCGTGATGGTGTGGGGACCGCTCGCGTTGGCGGCGGCGCGGATGATGATGAAGCGTGCCAATCAGCCGAAGCCGAGTCCACAGCTGTTGGAGGGCACGGCCCGACTCGAGCGCATTGAACAGGCGGTGGACGCGATGTCGATCGAGATCGAGCGCATCTCGGAGGGTCAGCGGTTCGTGACGCAGCTGATGTCGAGTCGGGCAGCAGCGCCGGCGCTGGTCGAACGCACCGACTCGCCGACGTAACGCCGGCCGTCAGGCCGGCATGTCGTCGGCGCTGCGGTCGGCCAACATCGTCGGATTGGTCACGACGGTCCTGATGGAGCGCGGACGCACGATGCCACGCAATCGCTCGTAGTTGAGCCGAAAGAGTTCGACGGCGGCGGGGACGTCGTGCTCGCTTCGCATGCGAAAGCTGATCCACCCCGAGTGCGGTTGCGTACGGTGCGGTTCGGCGCGACCAGCGGCCACCAGGTCGCGACGCAGCCGAACGGGCATCAGCAGATCGGCGACGCCGCCCACATGGACGTGTCCTATTTCCCGATGGTCCAAGCGAAACTCGACGCCGCCGAACCGGTACGGCCGCATTTCTACGCCATCCCAGTGTTTGACGATGTCGGCCACACGTACGCCAAGGTCGATCGTGCCCATATGCGTCACCACGGCAAGTCGTGAACCGATTGGAGCGATGTCTGAGCATGCACCCGTGTTCCGCGAAAGGCGAGTAATCGGCAGGGGACGGGTTTGCGGAGACGAATCGTGTCGCGGCGCGGACGTGTGCGGCGTATCGTCCTCCATGGCTCCGATCAACTCCGCTCCTGATGCAACGACCGATCCGCGTTGGCGGGCGGTGGTTGAGCGCGACCGCCAATGGGACGGCAGTTTCGTCTTTGCGGTGACGAGCACGAAGATTTTTTGTCGCCCGTCCTGTCCCGCGCGTCGTCCGCGGCAAGACCGCGTACGATTCTACGCGACCGGCACCGACGCCCGCGCGGCCGGCTTCCGTGCCTGTAAGCGATGTGTGCCGGAATCTGCCGCAGCCACCGGCACCGCGGCGATGCATACGCCGATGGTCGTGCGGGCGATCAGCCTGCTGGAGGATGAGGCGATGACGGTCTCACAGCTTGCCTACGCACTCGACGTAAGTCGGGCCCATCTGCAACGTGTCTTCACGCGCCTCGTGGGTTGCACGCCCGCTGAGTGGCAGCGCGCGCAGCGCAGCGAACGACTGCGCACCGCACTCCCTTCGAGCACGTCGGTAGCGAGCGCCGCGTTCGATGCGGGGTTCGACTCGTTGCCCAGTGCGTACACCGCCGCGTCGGCGCACCTCGGGATGTCACCGGGCGTATTGCGTCGCGGCGCAGCCGGTGAAACGGTATTCTACACGATCGTGCCGTGCGTACTCGGTTTCGTGTTGGTCGCAATGACGTCGCGTGGTGTGCATCGCGTCATACTTGGCGATGATCCCGCTGCGCTCGACGCGACGCTACGCGCCTCGTTGTCCGCGGCCGACATCGTGCGCGATGACGCCGCGCTCGGTGACATCAGCGCGAGCGTGGTCGCGTTGGCGAGTGGAGCCGCGCGGTCCCCTGCACTGACGGACGCATTGCCACTCGATCTCCGCGGCACCGCCTTTCAGCAGCGTGTCTGGCGCGAGCTGCAGCGCATCCCGCGCGGGGAAACGATCACGTATGCGGAGCTCGCCGCGCGCATCGGTGCACCGACGGCGGTACGGGCAGTCGGTACGGCGTGTGGCGCGAATCCAGTGGCAATGGTGGTGCCGTGTCATCGCGTGGTTCGTGCCGACGGGAGCCTTGGCGGGTACGCATGGGGATTGGAGAGAAAGGAGCGCTTGCTGCGAGCGGAGCAACGGCCAACGCCTTAGGGGGCAGGAAGGAGGTTGTCAGGGGGGAGGATGCAGGTGAACGGCGCGCCGTTGCTGCTTCCTCCATCCCAACGTCATCCTTCCTGCCCCCTAGGCCGTTGGCTGTGACGAAACCGCCGTCAGCACACCATCAGACCGGAAACAGCATCTCCCGGTAGCGCGGCAGCGGCCAGTACTCGTCGCCGATCGCGAGTTCGATGGCATCGGCAGCGTCGCGCACTTCACCCATCGTGTCGCAGCCGGTGGTCGTGAGATAGCTGGCCTGGCCGTCGAGATCATCGTGCATGTGCTCGGCCTTGGTGATCACCTTGGCGAGTTCTGCGCGCTTCTTCTGCAAAGCGGCCGCCAGTTTCGACACCGAGTTCGCGGCGTCCACGATCGGCTGCATGTTGATACCGGCGGTCGCGCCCTGTCCCGCTGCAGCGGCAAGCTGCCCGAGAAACGCGTACGCGGCGGGTAGCACCTGCGTGTCGATCATCTGCTGCATCGTGTGCAGCTCGATCAGGATGTCCTTCACGTAGCGCTCGAGTCGCACGTGGTAGCGGCTCTCGAGTTCGACGTCGGTGAGAATGTGCGTGTTCTTGAAGAGCGCGATGGCCGAGTCTGTGCGCAACTGTGCGAGCGCTTCCGGCGTACGACGCAGGTTGAGCAACCCGCGCTTCTTGGCTTCGACCACCCACTCGTCGGAGTAGTTGTTGCCTTCGAAGCGCACGGCGGCCGATTCTTTGAAGGCCTTCGCGGCCACCTTGAGCGCGGCGTCGTCGGTGCTTTTGCCGGTCTTGAGCTCGTCTTTGAGCTGCTCGATGATCTCGCCGAGCGCTTCCGCCACGGCGGCCTGCAGCAGCATGACCGGGAACGCGATGTTCTGCGATGCGCCAACGGCACGGAACTCGAACTTCGCACCCGTGAATGCGAAGGGCGACGTCCGATTACGGTCGGTGTTGTCCTGTTCGACTTCCGGAAGCTTCGCGACGCCGAGTTTGAGCATGGCCTGCTCCGCATTCTTCGGCGACGTCTTGCCGGCGGCGATGTCTTCGACAACCTGCGTGAGTCCCGAGCCGAGGAAGGCCGAGATGATGGCGGGCGGCGCTTCGTTGGCACCAAGCCGATGTTCGTTGCCGCTCACGGCGATGCCGGCGCGGAGCAGACCGGCGTGCTTGTGCACACCCTTCAGCACCGCCGCCAGAAACACGAGGAAGCGGATATTCTGGTGCGGCGTCTTGCCCGGCTTGAGCAGATTCGTGCCGTCGAGCTGGTTGTCGGACGTGATCGAGAGCGACCAGTTGCAGTGCTTGCCCGAGCCGTTGATGCCGGCGAACGGCTTCTCGTGCACGAGGGCCTGCAACCCGTGGCGCACCGCGATCTTCCGCAACACGTTCATCACGAGATGGTTGTGATCGACAGCAATGTCGGTGTCTTCAAAGATCGGCGCCATTTCGAACTGCGACGGCGCGACTTCGTTGTGCCGCGTGACGATAGGCACGCCGAGCTTGTAGAGCTCATGCTCGACTTCGCTGATGCACGCCTGCACGCGCTCGGGGATTCCACCGAAGTAGTGATCTTCGAGCTGCTGGCCGCGCGGTGGCGGGGCGCCCACGAGCGAGCGCGCCGCCATGACGAGGTCGGGGCGGAGTGCAAAGTGCGCACGGTCGATGATGAAGAATTCCTGTTCCACACCGAGCGTCGTGTTCACACGCAGCACACCGCTGTCGCCGATCAGTTCGAGCAGTTCCATGGCGCGATGCGACAGCACGTCGGAGCTGCGCAGCAGCGGTGTCATCTCGTCGAGCGCTTCGCCGTTGTAGCCGATGAAGACCGACGGGATACAGAGATACTTCACGCCGCCGGTTTCGCTGATGAACACCGGCGATGCCGGATTCCACGCGGTGTAGCCGCGGGCTTCCCACGTGGCACGCAATCCCCCCGACGGAAAGCTGGATGCATCGGGCTCGGACTGAATGAGCTGCTCACCGGTGAACGTCTCGATGGGGAGCTTGTTCTCGTCGAAGTTCAGGAACGCGTCATGCTTCTCGGCGGTGAGGCCGGTCTGCGGCTGAAACCAGTGCGTGAAGTGCGTGACGCCGCGTGACATCGCCCATTCCTTGATGACCTGCGCGACTACCGGCGCGATCTCGGAGTCGAGCTTTTTGCCGAGCCGAATGGACTCCGCGAGCTTCTTGTAGATGCCCTTGGGCAGCTTGGAGCGCATCTGGCGCAGCCCGAAGGTGTTCATGCCGAACCAGACACTGGTCGGCTGGAGAATGCCGTTCTCTTCCGGGCGGACGGTAATGCGAACCGGGCGCTGCGAAACTTCGCGCATGGCAGCGACGCGCGAGCCGTTCATGGAGGACATGGCGATGTGTTTTTGGAGTGGTAGGCGGCGCGCCGGCGAGGGGAACGCCGAGTGTGCCGCGATTCGTGCATAAGTTGCAGAAATATGTCGAAAATCGGCACACATTCCAACTCTTAGATGACCGAACGTAGCTCGAAATCTGCCAAATATCCGAAAAGTATTGTTGAGTCTGCTAAATATTGCCGAATAGCGAATGAAAACCGAACAAAATCCTTCTCTGCGCCTCTGCGTCCTCTTTTTCGCTGTGTGATCTGTTCATCGGCGCCTGCCGTACAAGGGAACAGATCACGCAG
>JBBQAK010000135.1:0-9190 GCA_038316215.1 Gemmatimonadales bacterium
ATGAAGACGCCTTGGCCGGTCTCGGCGAGGTGCTGCTCAAGTTCGGACAGGTTGATGCGGGACTTCGCGCGTTCGAGCAGACGGTGACGCTGGGATACGACGATGATGTCGATCTCATGCTCCAGATTGGGCGCGCGCTCTTCCGCGAAGGCTTTGTCGATACCGCACTCACGTATTTCGATCGGGCCGTCGCGCACGCCAACGATTCGGCGGAGGCCGTCGCCTGCGTCGGCTACGCACAACACCGCATGGGACGCGACGCCGAGGCGATCGACTCACTCACGCGCGCGCTTGACCTCGATCCGCAGCTCGTGGAAGCACGCGTCTATCTCGCGAACCTGATGTACGATGCGGGCGATCTCGATCAGGCGCTCGTCGAATTCGAGAAGACGAAGCCGGAAGACCACTGGGACGAACTGGGCATCTGGCGCTTGGTCGAACTCAAGAAGTCGGTGTACAAGCTCGACGACGCCGACGGCGAACTGAAGCCGTGGGAAGCCCGTCTCATCGAGCTGGCCGGCGAGTCGGATGACATTGACGATCTGCTCGAAGAAGTCGAACAGTCGATGATGGAACAGGACGCCGAGGGACTTCCCGAGGCGCAAGGACAGCTCGAGGCACTTGGCAGCCTGCTCACCGGTCTGGTAAACCAACACCAGGGTGAGCAGGCCGAGCCGGCTTCCACCGACGTGCTCGCGGCGGAGACATCTCACCGCGTCATCATGCGCGATGGCAGCGTGTTCGAGGGCAGCTGGGAGGAGATCGTGCGGGCGCTGCGTGACGCGCGCGACGCCGGTCGCCCCCTCAACGAATATATGGCCGCCGAGGCGCGGCGCTTTTACGGCGCGACCGGCAAGCAGGTCTCGTCCGACGCGCCCGAGGCCTTCCTGCGCGGCGGTGCCGATGCCGGTATGCTCCGGATCGACCACTAGGGTGCCGTGCCGCTGGTTGTGCCCAGCGCGCCGCGAGCGCAACACGGTCGCCGGCGACGGGTACGAAGGGTCATGACTACCGGATTCGAACCGATCAACTCCGACGCACGCGCCGCGCTCAACGCGGCGCGTTTCGTCTTGAGCCCCGAAAGCACGACGCCGGCCCCGGGCGTGTGGGCGAGTGCCCAGCAGGTGTTGCGCGCGGTCACAACGCGCCCCGAGCTCAGCGGCCAAGCGTTGATCGGTGAGGCGCGACGCGTGGGTGCCCTCACCCTTGCCGACGCACACGCGTTGGTGGCGCTGGTGACATGGGCCGACGCCTCCGATCGTCCGGCCGAGAGTGAATCGGAGCGCACGCTGTTGCGTGAGGCGTGGAGCGCACTCGAACACGCGGTGGAGATGCATCGCTCGACCGTGCCCAACGCGCCGCTTCGCCCCACCGTGCACGATATGCCCGCGATCGGCGCATCGGTGACGGGCGTCGATGCTCGGCCCCCGCGTGACCCGCTGAGTCCTGGCGCATCGGATACGCCGACGGCGACGAGTACGGGCACGCCAACGTCGCGACGCGTGCCGGCAGGGCTCATCATCGGCGTGCTGGTCACCGCAATCGTGATCGCGGCTGGCGTGTGGTGGATGCTGTCGCAGCGTGCCGACCGCGCCTATCGCGACGGCGTCGCGGCCTATGGGCGCGGGGCGCGTGAAGTGGCGCGCACCGCGTTCGCGCAGGCCGCACAACAGCATCCCAACGACGCCGGTCCGCTGGTGTTTCTCGGACGCATGTCGCGCGAAGAGGGTGATCTGCCGCGTGCGCGTCGCTTCCTGACCACCGCCGTGCGCATCGCCCCGAACAGCGCCCTCGCCACCCGCGAACTCGGGTCGGTGATGCTGGCCGATGGGCAGCCTGAAATAGCGCGTCGCTTCTACGTACGCGCGCTCCAACTCGATCCCACGGATCGCGTCGCGCAGGGATTTCTCGGCTGCGCACTGTTTCGCCTGAATCGCTTTGATGAGGCACGTCGGTGGACCGATCGCGCTGGGCCGGGAGACTGGTCCCGCTGTGTCACCGTCGCGCCGCTCCCCATGCCGGGGCCGAGTCCGGTCCCTGGCTATCCGACTTTGCCCCCGCGATGACCACACGTATTCAGCAGCCGAGCGATGCGCTCGCGCTGCACCATGAGACCGTTCGCGAGATCCTGCCGAATGGCCTGACGTTGCTCGTGCGCCGAGATCCATCGGCGCCGGTGGTGGCGATCGTGACGCATGTGAAGGTCGGCTACTTCGACGAAACCGACGACGTGGTCGGCATCGCGCACGTGCTGGAGCACATGTTCTTCAAGGGTACGCCGACGCGCGGTGTCGGGCAGATCGCGCGCGAAACAAAGGCCAACGGCGGCTATCTCAACGCGCACACGATTTACGATCACACCACGTACTACACGGTGCTGCCGTCGTCATCCTTCGTGCAGGGACTCGAGATCCAGTTCGATGCGTACGCGCGATCGATCATCGACGCCGAGGAGCTGGCGCGCGAACTCGAGGTGATCATCGAGGAGACCAAGCGAAAGCGTGACACGGCGTCCGCCATGGCGATCGAGACCCTCTACGCTACCCTGTTCGACCGGCATCGCATTCGACGCTGGCGCATGGGTGATGAGCCGGAGCTGCGTGCGCTCACGCGAGCGCAGTTGATGTCGTTCTACAAGCGCTGGTATCGCCCCGACAACACCGTACTCTCGATTGTGGGCGACGTCGATATCGACGACGTGCGCCGTGAAGTGCTCTCCCGGCACGGACAGCTGGACGGCGGTACGCCGCCGCGCGAGCTCGGGCCAATCGAAGTCGCGCCGCCGGGATTCCGCCTGCGCGAGTGGAGCGGTGACATCGCGCAGCAGCATGTCGCCTTCGGCTGGCGCACACCGTCGCTGAAACATCCCGACACGCCGGCGCTCGATCTCGCCGGCCTCGCCCTCGGATCGGGACGCGCGTCACGCTTTTACCGCGCGATCCGCGAGCGTCAACTGGCCTCCGCCGTGTCGGCGTGGGACTACACCGTCGGCGACATCGGTGTATTTGTGGCGCACGCGGAGTCGCCGGCCGAGCATGCGCTCGCCGCGACGCGCTCTCTGTGGCGCGAGCTGCAGGCGGCGCGCACGCAGGGCTTTCGACGCAGCGAGGTCGCTCGCGCCCAGAGCATCATCGAGGCGCGATGGTTGCGACGACTCGAGAGTATGGACGGCCAAGCCACCTACCTCGCCTCGTGGGAAGCCGAGGGGGGACTCGATCTCGCCAGTCGCTACTACGACGCCCTGCTGTCACTCGAGCCGCGAGACCTGCAGGAGGCGCTCGAGACGCACCTCGATCCCGAGCAGGTTGCGGTGATCTCGTATCGACCGAATGGCACCACGCCGTTGGCGGAGCATGAAGCGGCGTTGCGCGAGATGCTGCGCGCCGAGGAAGGGCAGGGCAGCAGTGTGATGGCCAGTCCCGATGTGCTCACGCCGCCGTCCAGTGATGCGATCGGTTCGTCAGATGGGAAGGCGATGGGTGCACCGGCGGTACACGGTGGCGTGCGCGCTGAACGCGTGGAGCGTGATGTGCACGTGTATCGCACATCGCAGGGTGTGCCGGTCCTCGTGCTGCCGCGCCCGGGAGCGCCATTGGTGAACGTGGGCGTCTTTCAGCGCGGTGGATCGTGCGTGGAGCCGGCGTTGCACGAAGGCCTTTCGCGGATCACCGCGCAGGCGATGCTCAAAGGCACCGAGCGACGGAGCGGCGCACGCATCGCCGAGATGGCAGAGGAGTTGGGCAGCAGTATCGGCGTGAGCGCGGCACTCGAGAGCGCTGGCTGGACGATGTCGGTGCCGGTGCGTCATTTTTCAGCGGCTACGGAACTGCTGGGTGATGTGCTGCAGCATCCCGTGTTTCCCGACGAGGGCGTGAACACCGAGCGCGCGCTCGCGCTGGCAGAAGCGACGCGTGCACGCGACGACATGTATCGTTGGCCGATGCGGCTGGCGGCGATCGCCGCGTACGGGTCGCATCCGTAAGCGCGATCGGTGATCGGCACCGAGGCCTCGTTGGCGTTGGTCGATGCCGCAAGTGTGCGGGCCTTCCATGCCGACCACATCGCGCGCGGCGCCTCGGTAATCGCCGTAGTGGGTGATGTGTCGCCCGCGGATGTGGCCGACGTGATCGAACGCGCGTTTCCCGTGCTGCGTTGGCAGGAGGAACGCGCGCCGGCGCCGGTGTCCTGGCCGCACGAGGCGCACGTACTCTGTGAAGAGCGCACGAAAAAGCAGACGGCACTGGCGATGCTGTTTCCCGGGCCGTCGCGCTCCCACGCTGATCGCTTCGCGGCGCGGGTGTTATCGGCAGTGGCGAGCGGACTTGGTGGACGATTTTTCGAACAGCTGCGTGACAAGCAGTCGTTGGCGTATACGGTGAGCGCGTTCCCGGTCGAGCGACGCGCCGGTGGTGCCTTCGCGGCGTATATCGCGACGTCACCATCGAGAGAAGAGGAAGCGCGGAACGGATTGTTGGGCGAGTTCGCCAAGCTATGCGATGCGGCGCCCACCGACGACGAGATGGAGCGGGCCCGGCGCTATCTGATCGGCACGCACGCCATTGCGCAGCAGTCGGGGGGAAGTGTCCTCGGCGAACTCGTCGACGCGTGGCTGTTCGGTGAAGGACTGCACGAACGGCACGAAGTCGTGGAGCGGTTGGCGGTGGTGCAGGGTGACGACGTGTTGCGCATGGCACGCGCCTCGTTCGATCCCTCGCGCGTGGCCGAAGGCGTTGTACGTGGACTCGCCGTGTAAACTCAGGGCGGCGAAACGGGTCGCACGTCGCGCATCTGACGTGCGGCGAGCGACAGCGCCGGTACGCTGCTGCGAATCCGGCCGTTGGCCGCGCGCAGTCCCACCCATCCGTCGTAATCGGCGGGCTCGCCGATAATTGCGGCGCTTACCCAGGCGCGCCGCGATGCCCACGCCAGCGCATGTCGAATCGCTGCCAGTTGCGCCGCGTCCCCGTGGGCATGCGGCAGTCCGCCCACCGTGACCAGCCAATGCGGTCGGGCACCTCCGCCACTCGTCACGGCGCGCTGGTGCCAGCGGTCGAATGCCCGCAGTCGCGCGTCGACGGCGGGCATTCCAGAGAACGACGGAAACGAGACGGCACCCAGCAGTGCCACTGGCGATGACGGCGACGATGCCCAGACGTACACGGCACTATCGGTCGCATCGAGCCGCGATGCGCTCCATCCCATGCGCGTCCGCGGACGGACGCGCTGCACGGTGGCGGCGCTGCGTAGGAGCAGCGCACGCCACCAATCGGATGAGCGCGGTGTGGTGCCGAGGATGGACGGCAGCGGATCGATGAGTCCCGGGAAGATCACATCCGGTCGGATACGACGGAGCACCCGCTCCACGGCCGCCTGTCGCTCGGCGTCGTCCGGGGCGGCGACGCCGCGACCGACGCGTAGGGCCACGGCGATCTGCACGCTGTCGTCACGGAGCGGTTGCAGCACACGCGACAACGAGTCGAGCGCACCGCCGCGCCAGCCGTCTTCGTCGATCACCACCAGCACGACTTCCGGCGCGAGTTGTTCGATGAGACGCCGGTCAGCTTGTACGGCACGCGCCGGTGGCGCGCCGTCGAGCACGGGGAAGATCCGCATGCCGATCACGAAGTCGCCGGTAGGCCGCGACTGCATCGGTTCGGCGTACGCCGACTCGTAACTGCGCACCGCGGCAATACCACGCGGCCACTCGATCATGAGCAGTGTGGTCAACGCGGTCGCCACAAGCACAAGGACGGCGCGCACGGCTCCCGAGAGTCTCCACCGGGCTGGATAGGCCGGCGCAATCATGGGTACCAACATCGCGAGCGGTGACACGAGTGCGGCGCGTCCCGCGGTCATGCCGAGGATGACATCGCGAGCCGAGACCGCGGCCTGAAATGGCAGCGGTGCGACGCCGTGTTGCGACGCGAGATAGTCCCCGATGGCAATCACGGCGAGCACGACATCATACAGCAGGATCGGCAAGGCCACGACCACGGAGACCAAACGCGAGAGCAGCGAGTAAAGCACCTGCAGGACGAAGGCACAGGCGACCATCGGCATGAGCCACGTGATGCCTGAGATCGTTCGCGCACCGGTCTCGGTACCGGTGGCGACGGCCACGAGCAGGGCGGGCGCCACCAGCAGTCCGCAGAAGGCGGTGAGATTGGTGAAGATCCGGGGCGCTTCACGGCGCGCGGCGATCCAGCCGGAGAGCGCGATATCCCACGCCAGCACCGCTAACGCCACGCCCAGCACCAACAGTGCAAGCGGATCTGTCATGCGGTCACGATAAACGGCGCGCGGCGTCGCTGGCACCCCGACCCCCGGAGTCGGTAGTTTCCGATATGGCTCATACGGAAACGCCGACCGTGCTCACGGTGCCCAACCTGGTGTCCACGTCGCGTGTGGTGCTGGCGGTGGGTTTTTTGGCGATGGATGCCGTCCCCGTGCGCCTGGCCCTGATCTTTGTGGCCTCGCTGACCGACTTCCTCGACGGGTGGATCGCCCGTCGCACGAAGGTCGTATCCCGTTTCGGCGCGCTCATCGATCCCGTGGCCGACCGCTTTTTCGTGCTCTGCGTCGTGATCGCCTACGTGATGGGCGACCAGCTCACGGTATGGCAGGCCGTCGCGATTTTTTTCCGCGACATCATGTCGCTGATCGGCTGGTTCACCGCGCGCAACGTGAGCTGGCTGCGTCCGATCCGCTTTCGCGCGCGTCCGCTGGGCAAGGTGGTGACCGCGCTGCAACTGCTTACCTTCATCGCCGTGCTGCTGGCGCCCGCGACCGTCGATTCGCTGGTCATCCTCGTGGGCGTACTCGGCCTGATCGCCACGGTGGACTACACGTTGATGCTCTGGCGCGAGCGGGTACGCTGAGCGGTCCGGTTTTTCCGGTGTCGTCGATTTGTCGGATCGTCCGGTGAACCGATCACGCCGAGAGGCAGAGCGCGCTGGGGCGCAGAGAAAAGTAGAAATCGACAAGAAGTTCTTGGACGGATCGTGTTGTCCATGCCGTCTGTGGCCGCTCTGCGCCGCTGCGTGATGCGTGCCGTTTTACCAGAGCATTCCTTCGGTGATCAGTTCGGCGCGATGTCGAACGGGAATGCCTGAAACGACGAACGCCTCCCGGGGGAGGCGTTCGATGTTTCTCGCATAGCGCGTCAGCAGAAGCTGAGGCAGATACGCTTATGTGATCTCGACGCCAGCACCCGATGGGTTCGGCGCCGGATGAAGCGATCAGACTGCAGCCGCTTCCTGCGCCTGCTTTCTGGTCGGTTGGGCAAATCGTTCGCCCAACGTGCGCAGTTCGGCAATTTCAGGAGCTTTGATCTCCGGGTACCGACCCGTGAGATACTCCATCGTGCCATCGAACCACTCCTTCTGGTCGTCGGGGTGACACCCGATCACACCACACTGCATGATCTGCTGGAAGAGCTCGTCACGGGCCTCCTGATACGGAGAAGGCACCATGGCGTCACGACGGGGACGAAGCTTGGGCTTGGCCATTTCCTCTGGGTAGTACGTCGAACTTCGCTGCCGGGGAACTCCGGGCTCGCTATTCGAACCTAACCGATGAGACACCGGCTTTCTAGTGGCGCCTCATGGGTATTACGCAAGCCACGTCAGTAACGCTGAGACCAAAGCCGCGGGCGCATCCTCTGCCACGAGCGCGCCACAGGGGCGTACGGCGATCGGATGCACTGATGCCAAGGGGAGTACGCTGCGCCACTCCCCAATGCGCGCCGCGAGATCGTCATCCGCCTCCCGCGCGCCCGTCCAGAGCAGGATGTCGCCGCGCACGTCGCCGAGGCGTTGCCGTTCGTCGCCGCTGAGGGTGACGGCGTTCGCGCGCTGGAGTAGCTGCCCTGCGCCGCCGCTTCCCACGAACGGGGCCAGGTAGCGCGCCACCAGCAGATCGGGCATGTGGGCCGGGTCGGACACGGCGCCGCGCAGCAGCGGCTCCAGGAGCGGACGGGCCCCGAACAAGGCATTCGCGGTGAGCGCCGACAACGCCGACGTGCGCTGCAACGAGCGGATGGATGGCCCGGGCAGGTCGTCGGGGTCGAGCGGTTCCAACAGCGCCAGCGTGCGGACCCGCCCCGGACGCTGGGCCGCCAGCAGGAGCCCCACCAGCGCGCCCATGTCCTGACCTACCACGGCCACTTGGCCCAGCCGCAGTGCCGTGAGCGCCCGTTCCACGTACTCAGCCTGTGCTCCTAGGCTGTACGAGACGTCCACGGGCCGATCGGACTCCCCATGACCCATGAGGTCGATGGCGAGCACGGTGAACCCCGCGTCCGCCAGGTGCGGCGCGATCGCCCGCCAGAGAAAGCTACAGCTGCCGAATCCGTGCAGTAGCACGACGGCGGATCCCGCTCGTCCCACCCGCTCCACGTGCAGCGAGCCGGCACCTACCGGAATTCGAAGATGTTCGGTGTACATGTCCTCAAGGCAACGGGGATCGGACCGTCGCTGCAGGATAGCGCCGACGCCGGTCCGACGGATAGCTTACCGCCGCAGCAGGTGCCGCAGCTCGAGTTTGTAGCGTTCGAACGAGGAGGCGCGATGGCGGACGACCAGATGTACGATGACGGACGCACCGAGATCCTGAAAGCCATGCTTCGGGCGCTCGCCGATCGTATTCGGGTGCTCGATGCCGATGACGCGATGCTGCCGCACGCCGGAGAGCTGATGAAGCTGATCGGCGATGTACGGAGCGAGCTCTTTCATTACGAAGTGCGCTGCACCTACGACACACCCGAAGTGGCTGACCATCGCCGTCTGGTCGACGAAGCCCGTCGTCCCGACGAGAGCGTATGGGAACCGACCGGCTGGACGCCGGAAGACGACGAGGAGATCGAGTGGTAAAGTCAACCAGGAAGAAGTCGAACAACGCGTTTTTGCCGATCGTGCTGGTGGTGCTCGCCGTCGGCGGCGCCGCCATCTACTACAAGGTGCAGAACAAGCCGAAGCCGATCGAGCTCGCGCCTGGCACCGCACTGCCCGCGGCGGAAGGCCAGCTCCGTGGTGATCCGAACGCCCCGGTCACGATCATGGAGTTCGCGGACTTCGAGTGCCCCGGATGTGGCCAATTCGCCGCCCTGCAGGGGCCCGACATCAAGTCGCGGATCATCGACGCGGGGCTGGCGAACTTCCGGTTCTACGATTTCCCGCTCACGTCGATTCAC
>JBBQAK010000296.1:0-5025 GCA_038316215.1 Gemmatimonadales bacterium
GACGTCCAGAGCTGGCATGGCGCGCGCACACCGACCGACCCGATCGCCGACTTACGTGACATCGTGCGCGAGATGCGTCCGGTGCCGGCGCCCGAGCTCGGTGCGCTGTGGAGCGGCGCGATCGGCTTCTTCGCATACGACGTGGTGCGGCACATCGAGAAGCTCCCGCACGCCCCGCCGCGCGCACTGAGCTATCCCGACGCCTGCTTCGTCTTCACGAAGGCGCTCGTGGTCATCGACAACTGGCGCGGACAGGCCCGTGTGATCGTCTCGGTTCCGGTTCCGGCCGGGGTGTCAGACGCCGCGCTCGATGCGCTGCATGCGGAGGCCGTGGAGACGCTCGCCGAGACCATCGCGCGGCTGCAGGGGCCGGACGTGTTGCCGCCCCTCACGCTCAACGAGTCAGCACCCGCTGCCGTGGCGCAGTCGAACTACGCGCGCGAGGATTTCATTCGCGATGTGGGACGCATCAAGGAGTACATCCTTGCGGGTGATGTCTTTCAGGCATTGCTCGCCCGGCGCATGTCGGTACCCCTCGACTTCGACACGACCACCCTGTATCGCGCGCTGCGTGCGCTCAATCCGTCGCCGTACATGTACCATCTCATGCTCGACGGCATGGAACTCGTGGGCAGCTCGCCGGAATTGTTGGTACGTGTGGCCGACGGTCGTCTCACGGTGCGTCCGATCGCGGGCACGCGGCCGCGCGGAAAGACGGCGGAGGAAGACGCCGCATTAGCCGCCGAACTCCTCGCGGATGAGAAAGAGCGGGCCGAGCACGTCATGCTGGTTGATCTGGGCCGCAACGATGTGGGCCGCCTCGCGCGCTACGGGACGGTGCGCGTAACCGACCTCATGACGGTCGAGCGCTACTCGCATGTGTTTCACATCGTCAGTCAGGTGGAAGGCGAGCTGGCCGATGGATCGAGCGCGCTCGATGCATTCCGCGCGGTGTTCCCCGCGGGCACCATGACCGGTGCCCCGAAGGTGCGCGCTATGGAGATCATCGACGAACTCGAGCCGGAGCGCCGCGGCGCGTACGCTGGCGCCATCGGCTTCATCGGGGCCGGTGACACGCGAATGGATTTAGCCATCACGATCCGCACCTGTGTGATCGCCGACGGCGTCGCATCGGTCCAAGCCGGTGCCGGCATCGTGCACGATTCCGTCGCGGAAAGTGAATGGGCCGAGACCGAGAACAAGGCTCGTGCGCTGCTGACCGCCATCGGCCGCGCTCGCGCGGCCTCGTAGGCACGCATGATGCTCGTGCTCGTCTCGGCCTCGGGTGACCGGCGCTTTCCGCTCACCGGACGGTCCAACTTCATCGCCGGGCGCGAGCTGAAGTGCACACTGCCGATTCTGGATCCGGCGGTGTCGCGCCGTCATGCCGAACTGCGCGTGACCGCGTCGGGGACGGTTGACGTGCAGGACCTCAAGTCACGGAACGGGACGTGGGTGAACGGCGCACGCGTGCAGCGCGCGACGATCGTGCCCGGCGACACTCTGGCCTTTGGCACGGTCGCCTTCACGCTGCTGCTCGAAGACGTCACCAGGGCGCCCGTTGCGCAGCCGCTGCCATCGGCGTTGGCATCTGCCTCACCCCCGCCACCGTTCGATGGCGGAACGACGGTGTTGTTCGAACGACGCGTCCCCTCGCGCGAACAGTCCTTGGCCGACGTGGCACATGTGACTGCCGGACACGCCCAGGCCACCGCACGACTCGCGCAGTTGGTGGGTATCGCGCAGCACCTCGGTGGCTCCACCGATCTCGATGCGCTGCTCGAGGCGCTGGCCGGAGACCTGTTTCGCAGCTTCGACGCGGACCGCGTCGCGATTCTGCTGCGGGATGCGGACGGCCTGCTACAGACTCGCGTATCGCGCGACCGCCGCGGCAACATTCCCCGTCCAGTGCCGCGGGCGATCGCCAATGGCGTCGCCGATCGACAGGTGGCACTGCTCACCAACGATGCCGGAGCGGATGCACGCACGGCGGGCGCATCGGTGTTGCAGCAGGCGGTACAATCCGCTATGGCCGCTCCACTCATCGGGGAACAGCAGACGACGCTCGGCGTGCTGTACGTGGACCATCTGCGCGAAACGGATGTGTTCACGGATGAAGATCTCGCCTTTCTGGTCGCCTTCGCCGGCATCGCGTCCGCGGCGGTGGAACGCGAAGCGGCAACGGCACGGTTACAACAGGCAGCCCGCGTGCGCGCGAACTTCGAGCGCTACTTCGCGCCGCAAATTGCGCTGCGCATTGCCGACAGCACCGGTCGGGCGGCCCCCGGCGGATCGCGCCAACACGTCGTGGTGTTGTTCAGCGATATCCGCGGCTTTACCACGATTGCCGAATCGCTGCCGCCCACGCAAATGGCCGATCAGCTCAACGAATATTTCGGCGCCATGGTCGACTGCGTATTTCGACACGAGGGCGCGCTCGACAAGTTCATCGGCGATGCGATCATGGCGTATTGGGGCGTGCCGGAGGCCGGAGAACACGATGCCGAGCGCGCCGTGGCAGCCGCGCTCGATATGCAACACGCACTGGAGTCACTGAATGCGCGCTGGGCGTCCCAAGCACGGCCACTCCTGAGCGTCGGCATCGGCATTCACACCGGCGACGCCTTCGTAGGCAACATCGGTTCGCCCCGCCGTCTTGAGTTCACGCTGATCGGCGACACGGTCAATGTGGCGAACCGTCTGTGCAGTCTGGCTGGTGGTGGTGAGATTCTCGTAAGTGACGCGGTGCGCGCCGAACTCTCCGACCCCAGGGCCTGCGTGCCGCGCACGGATCTCGCGGTGGCGCGACAGCACGGCGCGCCGCAGGACGTGTGGCAGGTGACGGCCACACGGAGCGCCTCGTGAACGCCGCACCGCTGACCCGCGCCGTGGGTGCCGCCGATGTCACCGGCCTGCCGGTGGTGCTCGACGATCTGGTCGCCATCGTGCGCGAGCATGACACCGTGTATGACTGGGCCGCGGAACAGCCGCAGCCGCGCGCCATGCGCGGACGTGCACCGGTCTACGTGGCCACACTCCCCACGTGCGGCATTCCCGTGGTGGTGCGGCACGGCTGGCACGGCGGCGTGCTGGCGCCGCTCACAGCCGACCGCTTTCGACGCCCCACGCGCGCGCCCGTGGAAATGGAGCGTTCGGCCGCGCTCCGCGCGGCCGGCATACCGACCACGGAGGTACTCGGCTTCGCCCGTTACCCAGCGGCGTTTGGGCTTTGTCATGTGGACGTCGTTACCCGCTATGTGCCCGACGCCGCCGATCTCGGCATGGTGCTGGCCGGACTCGCGCCCTTCGTCGATTGCGAGTCCGCGTTGTCGGCGACGCAGCGACTGCTCATCCAGTTGGCCAGCCACGGTGTGATCCATCCGGATCTCAACGTGAAGAACATTCTGCTGCGCCCCACCGCCGGCGGCGTCGAAGCATTGATCATCGACGTCGACGTCGTGCGCTGGAACGCGACCCGCGCATCCAACGAGACCATGCGGGCGAATGTCGCCCGCCTCACGCGGTCGGTGCGCAAATGGCGTACACACTTCGGCTGCGACGTGACCGACGCGAGAATCGCGGCGTTCAGCGATGCCGTGACCGCCGAACTGGCAACTGCTTCCCTCCCCAATGAACGCTAGCGTGTCCGCTGTTGCGACGACCCCGCCGCTACCACCCTTCACGCTCAATCGCGTCGGCATCGTGATGATGAGTGCGGTCGGTGATGCCGTGCACGTGATGCCGATCATTCATGCGATCAAGGCACATTCGCCTGCGTCGCGGATTACGTGGGTGCTGCAGCCGGGACCGGCCACGCTCGTGCGCGGCCATCCGCTGGTCGATGACATCGTGCTTTTCGATCGATCGAAGGGATGGAGGGCCTTTCTCGACACCCGTCGCGAACTCGCATCCCGCCAATTCGATGTCGTCCTGGCGTTACAGGTGTATTTCAAGGCCGGCCTCATCACCGGCTTCACGCATGCGCCGGTAAAGCTGGGCTTCGACCGCGAGCGCGCGCGCGACGCGAACTGGTTATTCACAACGCATCGCATTGCACCGCACGCCGGCCAGCATGTGCAGGATCAATACTTCGAGTTCATCGATGCGCTCGGCGTGCCGCACGGCGCCCCGCAATGGACCCTGGGACCGTGGAACGACGAGGAGCGGGCCTGGCAGCGCGATTTCCACGCACAGTTCGATCGTCCGATTGCGCCGATTGTCGTGGCCACCAGCAAAGGGGCGAAGGACTGGATGCCCGAGCGATGGGCAGCCGTGTGCCACATCCTCTGGAACGACTTCGGACTGCAGCCGGTCCTCGTCGGTGGACGCTCCCCGCGCGAAGTGGCGGCCGAAGCGATCATCCTGCGTGATGCGCCCATGGCGCACTCGGCGCTGGGCAGTGGCCTGCGTCGGCTCGCCGCGATCCTCGACGGTGCAGCGGTGGCGCTCTCACCGGATACCGGCCCCCTCCACTTGGCTGTTGCCTTGCGCACCCCGGTGATTTCGCTGCTGGGCTACACCAACCCGAAGCGCGTCGGACCGTACGACTTCTCCCGCGATCTGATGATCGATGCCTACGGCGATCCCGGCGAGGACTATCCCCTCGACATGACCTATCGCGACGACCGCATGGCGCGCATTTCGGTGGATGACGTGCGAGCGATGCTCACGCGCTGGCAGGAGCGCTCTCGGCAACCGTGAGCGGTCCGAACGCGTAGCCGAACCCCAGATCGCGCAGGAGCCCGACCATGCGTCCAAGCGGCAGGCCCATCACCGCGAAGTAGTCGCCGTCGATGCGCTCCACATTGGTCGCGCCGAACCCTTGAATGCCATACGCGCCGGCTTTGTCCATCGGTTCACCAGTGTCCACATAGGCGGCGATGTGCGCCGCATCGAGCGGTCGGAAGGTCACCGACACGGACTCGACTCCGGACAGCGTCACGCCGCCGTGCGCAACCGCTACGGCGGTGAACACGGTATGCGTACGTCCACTGAGGCGTGTGATCATCGCGATGGCCTCCGCCC
>JBBQAK010000443.1:0-3149 GCA_038316215.1 Gemmatimonadales bacterium
ATCCCGGACCGAGTCGCGGCGTGAAACAGGCCGGGTTTCGGGTGTTGGTCACCGCGTTTATGCCGGCCGTGCTGGTCGAGATCGGGTTCGGCTCCAACAAGCTTGAAGCGCAGTACATGACCGATGTCGAGAAGCAGCGCGAGTTGGCATCCACGCTGGCCGATGCCGTCGTGCGATATCTCGACCAATATGAGCGCAAGGTCGGAGGCGGCGGGTGAGGTACGCCGCGCACCGCCTCACGCTGCTGCTCGCGTCATGGTTGGTCGGGTCGGGATGCGTGTATTACAACGGTATCTACAACGCCCAGTCCGAAGCGCGTCTGGCCGACGCCAAGCTGCGGCGCGGCGACGGCGGCGAGGCCACGGCGCGTTTTCAGCGGTCCGCCGAGATTGCCGAGACGGTGCTGGTGCGGCATCCGACGTCAAAATGGCGGGATCGCGCGTTGTACATCGCGGCGCGCAGCGGCGCGATGGCCGCGCAGTGCGAGCGCGCCACGCCTCGACTGGAGCAATTGCTGGCGGGCACCACGCTCAACGCGGGCGAGCGGGATCGTTCCCGGTTAGCGCTCGCGTCGTGCGAGGTGCGCGCCGGACGTAGCGCCGACGCGAGGCCGCGGCTCGACTCGTTGCTTCTCGCCACTGATCACGAAATTGCCCGGCAGTCGCGCGTCTGGGCGGCGCGCGCGGCACTCAGCATGGGTGACCGCGATGCGGTCCTTGCGTACCTCGGCGGGCTTGATGCCGGTGTGCTGCAGTGGGAGCTCATCAGCGCGTCGATGTCCGCGCGCGAGTACACGCGTGTCGAGTCGTTACTCGTGCAGCGCGCGCGGGTGGGCGACTATCGGGAAGATGTCACCCGCGCGCTCCGTGAGCTGCTGGCCGATGGTCGCAATGAGGCCGCCGAACGGATCGTCGCCCAGTATGATGCGGCGCGCGTGGGGGATGACAGCCGCGCCCGCATGCACTACACACTCGGCGATCTGCACATGCGTACCGGGCTCGATTCGGTCGCCCGGCGGCACCTGAACGCCGCTCGCACGCTGGCACTACGCGACACGGTCACCGCACGTGAAGCGAATGCGCGACTCGCGCTGCTCGATCTGAGCCGCGTCGCGTCGGTGCGTGAGCTCGACTCGCTCCTCGCGCGACAGGACAGCGTGGTGTGGCGCACTGGGTACGCCCGAGCAGTCGCCGATCGGGTCCTTCTCTTTCGGTTGCTTGAACGCCGGGGAGACGCCGAGAGCGCGTCGTTGTACCTCGCGGCCGAGATTGCGCGTGACTCGCTGCGTGCGCCGCGTCTCGCCCGGACGGTCTTCCTCCGCATCGCACGCGACGCGCCGTCGTCGCCCCTCGTGCCCAACGCGTGGTACGCGGCTGCTCTGCTCGAGCCGGATAGTGCCGCGGTCTGGCAGCGTCGCGTACTGATGGACTTCGGCAATTCGGCCGTCGCCGCGCGACTGCGTGGTGACGATCCCGCCGTTCGCCCGGACTTTGTCAGTACGCCCGAGTTGTTGACATTCAATTGGGCCGATGCGCTCCGCATCTGGTCTGACAGCGTCCGGAAGCTTCGTCTTCCTCCTAAGCCAGCCGGATCTCGGTGACCGCGTGACAGTAACAGCAGCTGAACAGCAGCAGTGGATGGTCGCGGGTTTGGCGTTTCGAAACCCCGTGGTCCTCGCCGCCGGTACGGCGGGTTTCGGCAAAGAAGTCGAGGATGTGCTCGACCTCTCGGCCCTCGGCGGTATCGCCACCAAGGCGGTCAGCGTCGCACCGCGGCACGGTGCACCCCCGCTCCGCGTCAGCGAGTTCGCGGGTGGGATGATCAACGCCATCGGCTTAGCCAACCCCGGTCTCGACGCGGTACGAGCCGACTATCTACCGTGGCTGCACCAGGCGTACCCGAACACGCGGGTCATCGTCAACGTGGTCGGGAACAGCGTGGAGGACTTCGAGACCGTCGTGGGTGGACTCGACGACATGCCTGGCGTCGACGCCTTTGAACTCAACGTCAGCTGTCCAAACGTGAAGGCGGGTGGGCTGGAGTTCGGTGCCGACCCCGTGGCGCTTGCGGCGTTGGTGCGTGCGTCGCGGGCGAAGACGTCGCGCCCCCTCTTTGTGAAACTCTCGCCGAGCCTCGGTGCCGGTGTGGTCGATGCGGCGCGCGTGTCGATGGAGCATGGCGCCACCGGCCTGACGCTCGTGAACACCATGCCGGGCTTGGTGATCGACGCGTCGCGTCGCAAACCCAAGATCGGATTCGGTACCGGCGGCGTGAGCGGCCCGGCGCTGCTGCCCATGGGGCTCCTCGCCACTTGGCGGGTCGGTCAGGCATTGCCCGGTGTGCCCATCATCGGATTAGGCGGCATCAGCACCGGGAACGACGCGGTGCAGTACCTGTTGGCGGGCGCCTCGTTGGTCGGGGTGGGGACCGCCGCCCTGCGCGATCCGCGCGCGCCGGAACGGATCGCACGTGAACTGGCCGCGTGGGCAGACCGGCACGGCGTTCGCGACCTTCGATCGATTATCGGCACACTGGAGTGGCCCTCATGAGTTCTGCGTCTGCTTCGAGCGTCGGTGCGCCGGTCACGCCGATTGTTGCCCTCGACGTCCCCGACCGCAGCGCAGCGCAGGCGATGGTGACCCGGCTCGGTGGCTCCTGTGGCTTTTACAAGGTTGGGCTTGAGTTGTTCGCCGCTGAAGGCCCGGACATCGTGAGCTGGCTGCGTGACGCCGGAAAGGCCGTGTTCGTGGATTTAAAACTGCATGATATTCCCAACACCGTGCGTGGCGCCGCGCGCAGTGTCGCCCGCCACGGCGCGTCGCTACTGACGGTGCATGCCTCGGGCGGATCGGACATGATTCGGGCGGCCGTCGACGGGGCGAACGAGGGGGCGGGCGAGGCGTCCGTCACCGCTGGCGGTTGCGGCATTCTCGGGGTCACGATCCTGACGAGCACGGACGCGGCGGGGATCGGTGAGGCGTGGGGCCGGCAGGGCATCGTTGTTGAGGAGGAAGTCGTCCGATTGGCGGGACTGGTTCGCGCGGGCGGTGGTGCCGGGATTGTCTGCTCCGGCCACGAAGCCGCCGCGGTCCGCGCAGCGTTCGGCGACGCCTTGGGCCTGCTCATACCCGGCATCCGGTTGCCTGGGG
>JBBQAK010000027.1:0-16738 GCA_038316215.1 Gemmatimonadales bacterium
CCCGCCGGCCGGCTGCTCGGTCTTCCGATCGAGGCGCTCCAGGGACAGCTGCTTCCGCAATGCGCGACGCACGTTGGCGGCGGCGCGCTGTCGGCCTGGATCGCGGACGGGCTACGCGCTCCCGGTCAGCCGCCGCTGGAATTCTCCGTCGGGGACGGCGCCGACGAGCGGGTGTGGGAAGCCCTGCTGACCGCCGGGACGGCGAGCGGCACTGGCACCCCGTCGAGTCCGGTGTTGTTCCGGACGGTGCAGCTGCGCGACGTGACGGCACGTGTGCAGTCGGCCCGCGAGGCGGCGCAGCGCGAGGCGCGCCTCCGGCTTCTCGCGGAGCAGAGCCACGATCGCGCATCAGAGGCGCTGCGCGAATCGGAGCATCGACTCCGGGGCGTGATCGAGGCCGGCCTCGATGCGTTCGTCATCGCCCGCGCGTGCCGCGCTGCCGACGGCACGATCGAGCGCTTCGAGATTCTGGACGTGAATGCGCGGGCCGCCGACCTGGTGCAGCGGAGCCGCGACGCGCTACTCGGTCGCTCGCTGAATGAGCTGTACCCGAACAGCCGTGACGGGAATCTGTGGGAGCAGTGCTGCTCGGTCCTCATTACCGGCGATACGCTGGAAACCACGCAGCATGCGCCCACAGTTGCACAGCCGCTCCGCTGGTTGCAGCGTCAGCTCGTGCGCCTGCCCGGCGACGCCGTCGCGATCACCTCGCGCGACATCACGTTGCGACAACTCGAACGACTGGCGCTCGAGGAAAGTGAAACGCGGCATCGCGAGCTTTTCGAGAACAACGTCGCGGTGCAATTGCTCGCGGACAGCGAGACGGCGCGCATCGTCGACGTGAACCCGGCGGCCGTCGCGTTTTACGGCTGGCCGCGCGACACGATGCGCGCGATGTACGTCACCGATCTCGAAGCCGTGGCCCTCGAGCGCTGGCGGGACACCACGTCGGCGATCGCGATGGGGCCGGGACTCCGTGTGCCGCGCGAGCACCGCGTCGCCAACGGCGAGCGGCGTCAGGTCGACGCGTGCATCGGCGTCGTCGCGATCGCGGGGCGTCGCGTGTTGCATATTATTATTCAGGATACGACCGATCGCGTCCGCACCGAACGGCAGCTCCGCGAATCGGACGCGCGTTTTCATGCCGTTGTCGCGGGCATGCAGGAAGGCGTTGTACTGCACGACGAGACTGGTGCCATTCGCGCCTACAATCCGAGTGCCGAACGTATTCTCGGGCTGGCAGGTGCTCAGCTCCTCGGCCGCAATCCGGTCGATCGCGAATGGAGCGCTGTGCATGCAGACGGCACGCCGTGGCCTCCGGAGACCCATCCAGCCCTCGTCGCGCTCCAGACAGGACAGAGTCAGGCGCGGGCGCTGATGGGCGTGCAGCGAGGCAATGGGACCTTCGGCTGGTTGAACGTCACGGCCGATCCGCTGGTCCGCTCGGGCGAAGAGCGGCCGTATGCGTCAGTGGCGGTTTTCACCGACGTGACCGACGCGCGGAGTTCCGAGGAGCGTCTTCGACAGGCGCAGAAGTTCGAAGCCGTCGGTCAGCTCGCCGGTGGCATCGCCCACGACTTCAACAATCTGTTAACGGTCATTCGTGGTTCCACGGGGTTCCTCCGCGAGAGTGTGGGTCCCACGTCGCCCTACGCCGAAGACCTCGATGCGATCGAGCGCGCCACGGAGCGCGCCGAAGCGCTCACGCGCCGCCTGCTCGCCGTGGGGCAGCGTCCGCTGCTGCGCGCGGAGTCGGTCGAGCTGAACCAGCTGTTGCGCGATCAGCTGCCCGTCATCCGCGATGAAGTCCCACCGTCGATCGCCGTACGACTCGAGCTGAGCGACACGCCAGTCATGGCAGTCGTCGATCGGCCACGGCTGCTCGATGCGCTTCGTGCGCTCGTGGATAATGCGAGCACCACGATGATCGCCAAGGCGCAGGGGGGCACGCTGTCGATGGCAACGGCCCTCGTGATGGCACGGCACCCGCAAGCACCGGCCACCGATGCGCCGCGACCCTTCGCGGTGCTGTCGGTCTCCGATACGGGCACCGGCATGAGCGACGAGCTCAAGGCGCGTCTGTTCGACCCGTCCGTCTACACGCAGGCGTTTGGCGCGAATACGGGGACGGGGCTGGCGTCGGTGCACGGGCTTGTGCACCAGAGTCGCGGCTTCATCGTGTGCGAGTCGGTCGCGGATGAGGGGACCTCGCTCCGCCTGTTCTTCCCGGGCGCGCGTTAGAGCAGCTGCTGCTGTCCCTCGGTCGGACGCGGCACAATGTGGCACGCGCGGCAGCGCGCTTCGTACGAGTCGGCCGCTCCAACCATGATCGTGGGCGAGTCGTACGATGCGGGCTTGCCGCCGATCAGTCGCTGATTGCGACTGGCCGGCGACCCGCACAACACGCAGATCGCGTGCAGCTTGTCGACCATTTCCGCGACCGCCATGAGTTGCGGCATCGGACCGAACGGTTCGCCACGGAAATCGCTGTCGATGCCGGCGAGAATGACCCGCCGCCCGCGATCGGCCAGACTCGACGCCACCTGCACGATCCCGGCGTCGAGGAACTGTGCCTCGTCGATGGCGATCACCTGCGCCATTGGATCGAGACGCAGCAGAATCTGCGACGACGAGTCGACCGGAATCGCCTCGAAGGTACGCCGGTCATGGCTGGAGACATTCCACAGCCCGGCGTACCGGTCGTCGAGGTGCGATTTGAACACCTGCACGCGTTTGCGGGCGATGGTTGCCCGCCGAACGCGCCGCAACAGCTCTTCGGTCTTGCCGCTGAACATCGAGCCAGCGACGACCTCCATCCATCCGCCGGAGACCTGGAAGCTGCCGCTCATGATCAGCTCTCAGTGCTCTCATCGGTGTTCGGGCGCGGCTTCCGACTCGCATTTTGCATGCGGGCGCCACGCTCTGACCATTCGGCCCGACCTTCCGCGCGTTCACGCACCGGACGGTCGCCGAAGGCACGACGCTCATCGTCAGCGCGCGGCGGACGGTCGTTGCCGCCACGCGGCGGGCCACCACGACCTTCCGGCCGCGGGCCGCGGTCGCCACCGAACGATGGACGGGCCGGACGCTCGCCACGATCGGCGCTGCGGGGCGGACGGTCGCCGGCATCGCGACGCGGCGGGCCAAACGTGCGCTCGCTGCGCGGACCACGCGCACCACGATCGCCACCGCGATCGCCACCGCGCGGCGCCTCACCGCTGCGCTCGTCGATGCGGGCGCTGAGACGACGACCACGAAGCGACACGGAACCGAGCGCCTGCACGGCTTTGGCGGCATCGTCGGCGTTGAGCTCGACAATCGCGTGCGACTCGAACAACTCGACCTGTCCGATGCGGTCGCCCGGAATGCCCGCTTCGTTGGCCACGGCGCCGACGATGTCGCCAACGCGCACACCATCACGCTTGCCGGCGGCCAGGAATACGCGCTGTTTGCCGTCAACGACTGGCGCATCCGGCTTATGGCCGGCGGCCAGCGGTGTGCGCACCGGACCAGCGGTGGTCGCCTTGGTTCGCGCCGTCACCAGATCGCGACGCGCCCCTTCGTACAAGCGTAGCGCGGCGGCCGCAATCTCCAGCGAGTCATGCGTTTCCAGCAACGGCGCGAGCAACGCCATTTCGCTGGCCGACGTGCCACCCGAATTCGCCAGCGTGGTGCGTAGCGCCGCGCGCAGCGCCTGCACGCGGCTCTCCGCGTTGGCTTTGCGCACGGCCGGTGTCCATGCTTCCGCCAGACCGGCCGTCATACGTCGGAAGGCGGCGAGTTCGTCAGCCAACAGCAGCGCGACGGCGTCCACCGGGCGTGCCGACAGTGCTTCCACGAGCGCATCGTACGAGGTAGGCGACTCCCAGAGCACCACCAGCGCGACGTGCTGCGACGTGGCCTGACGCACGACCTGCACGTTCAATCCATCGACGACCATCCCGATGCGCGTAATGGCAGCCTGTGCCTCACGCTGACCCGCGTCGGTGGTGGCCACGACCACGATCGACGGTGGATCCACTTCGTCCAGGATCGCGCGCAGCGCATCAGCGCGGCCAGAGGCTGACGTAATCACGAAGCTCGGTGTCATCGCAAGTGGCGCGTCACCGGCCAGAATCGGCGAGAGGCGACGTGCGCGACGCATCTGCGCTTCGAGGAACGCCTCGATCTCGTCCGACTCGCTGTCGATGGTGCCGACCCGCATCATGTCTTCCGGCGAATCGCCGAGCAGGGCCTGCAGCGTGTCGCCCATCTTGTCGGCGAGAATCTCGTCGAGGCTGAACACGACGAGCACCTGCAAGTGCTGCAGGTCGATGGCAGCGTCCTTGCGAAGCGCGAGGAGGTCGGCGGCGGTACCGGTGACCACGGCCACTGGACCCGCAGCGAGGACACGACGGGCGCGCGTGGCGGAGGTGACCGGCACGACCCGGAGGCTGTCATCGGCCAGCAGCAGACGCGCCTGGCCGGCGGCGCTGAGCGCCTGCTCGACCGTCGGGGTGATCACCAGACACGCCGGCGCGGCCACGCCCTGCATCCGACGGCTGCGTTCGATCCCCGGACGCATCGCGGCGGTCATCATCCGTAGATCGGCGGGCCCTTGCAGCACCACGTGCTGGCTCCGCGTCGCCCCTGGCGACGTCTCTTCCCGTTCTTGCTCGCCCACGCCCCACCCCATCGATTGTCGGTCAGCCTGGCCGCCCAACGGCCAGTGATTGTCGCGCCCCTATGGCGCACAGCGTCCCCGCACCCGCGTAGCGCGCCTCTGGTGGGCGCGCTTAATTGCTTCGTGTTCGCGGCATGCGGCTATGCATGCAGCGACGCATCCTGCGATGGTCGCCCGCCGCCCTGCGACGAAGCGTACCCCCGGGCCTGCGACGCGCCCAGCCGTAAAAGCTATCCCGTTTCGACCCCGAACTGCAGGGGGTCGGCGAGTTCCGATTGGTATCCACTTCCGTTCCGCGCCTCAATCATGTCTCTGGTCTTTCAGCCGTCTGCCAACATCGCCCGACTCAAGGAATCCGCGACACTGGCGGTGGCCGCCAAGGCCCGGGCGCTGAAGGCGGCCGGTCAGGCGATCATCGACTTGGGCGCCGGTGAGCCCGATTTCGACACGCCGGCCTTCATCCGGCACGCGGCGACGGCCGCGGTCGAAGCGGGCGCGACGCGGTACACGGCTACGGAAGGCATTTTGCCGCTCCGTGAAGCCATCGCGGCTAACGCCAACCGGCTGCTGGCGCACGGGGCGCCGATCACCGCCGCCGAAGTCGTCGTCTCGAGCGGCTCCAAGCAGTCACTGTACAACGCGTGCGTGTGCTGCTTCGGCCCCGGCGATGAAGTGCTGATTCCGTCGCCGGCGTGGACGAGCTACTACGAGATGGTGGAGCTGGCACGGGCGGTGTCCGTGCCCGTATTCGGCAGCGCAGCCAACGACCTGAAAGTGACGGCTGATCAGCTGGCGGCCGCTGCCACGCCGCGCACGAAGGGGCTGATGCTGAACTCACCGAGCAATCCCACCGGCGCGGTGTACACGCGTGACGAACTCACGGCGATTCTCGACCTCGCGGCCGACAAGGGCTGGTGGGTACTCGCCGACGAGATCTATCTACGCATCGCCTACGAGGGGGGCGCGCAGTCGGCGCTCGAAGTCGCGAAAACGCGCGAGAATCTGATCGTGATCAACGGCGTCGCGAAAGCGTATGCCATGACGGGATGGCGGATCGGTTGGACGATCGCACCGGTGGCGGTCTCGAAGGCGATGACGGCGTTTCAGTCTCACACCACGTCGAATCCGGCAGCTGTCTCGCAGCACGCCGCGCTCGCCGCGCTTGCGCGTCACGACGAGGCCGACGAGGCCGTGAACCACATGGTCAAGGAATTCCGTCAGCGCCGCGATGCGGTGGTGGCGGCGCTCGCTGCGTTCCCGACGGTGCGGTATGTCCACCCAGCTGGTGCGTTCTACGTGTACATCAACGTGGCCGGTTTCCGTGGCGCCGCTGATGCCGGCGCGGCGTTCGCGGCGGCCGTGCTCGAGGAGCACAAGGTCGCGGTGGTGCCGGGCAGCGCGTTTCTCACCCCCGACTGGATTCGCGCGAGCTACGCCACGACGGAGTCAGTGGCCGTCGAGGGCGTGACGCGCATTGCCCGTTGCCTCACCGGCGCCTGAGCGGGCGCCGAGATACTCTCATGTTTCCGAGGCGATCATGATCACGACCATCGTGCTGGTGCAGGCCGATCCGAAGACCATCCCCGCCTGCGCGACCGCGCTGGCCGGTATCGAGGGCGTCAGCGAGGTGTACTCGGTGTCGGGTGCCTGGGATCTCGTGGCCATCGTGCGCGTGCCCGATCTCGAGCGCATCGCGACGGTCGTCACCGAGGAATTCGCCAAAGTGCCCGGCATCGTGCGTACGCAAACACTGACCGCCTTCCGCGCCTACAGCCGCAACGATCTCGAACAGGCGTGGGATATCGGGGTCGAGTAGTCGCTCCCGATCCGTCGGCCCCGAGCGTTCACGCATGGCAGCGCTGCCGTTCGTTCCGCAGCAGTTCACGCCACGCTTCTGCTTCGTAACGCAGCACGATCGTGTAGAGCGGTGCGCCCGTGATCCTGAGGCCGAAGAACAGCTCCGACTTGCCGTCATCGTCCACGTCGATGTGGTCAAGATACCGATAGCGGGGCGGTGATCGCTTGTTGCCCAGTGTGGTGTACGTAAACGTGGGCTTGTAGCCGTACACGCCCTTGTCCAGCACGACCACGAGATGTCGGGGCCGCGCGCCCATCTGGCGTGTGCTGTCGGCCACCACTTCGGGATCGTCGTACACCACGATGATCGTCGGTCGCGGACCGTTACCGGTCTCGGCGACATACACCTCGCGCCGGTAGCGCGGTAACATGGACATCGAGATACCGGCGGCCGGCGCGATCAGGGTCGGAATCGCATCGATCGCGGTTTGCAGTTCCCCCGCCGACAGCGGCGTGACCGGATTGAGCGGCGGTCGCTTGCCGCTCGTCAAGAACTCGACGCCGTCGGGGAGTGTCGCCAGCGCGCCTGGGAGAATGATCGAGCAGCCGCGGATGCTGTCGAGCGGCACGCCCTCCCACATGCCGCGCGTCGACGTGATCGTCGAGAGCGCCCGCCCGCCGCGATACGGTGTAAGCGATGTTCCGGCGTGCAGATAGTCGAGATCGAACGACCGCCAGCCGCGATCGCTCAAGGTGAGCAGCCGAAATCCCTGCGGCCCCATCGTGGCCAGTGGTACGATGCGCGGTCCGGCGCTGTCGCGCGTTACGCGGAACAGGACTTCCGGATGGGTCGCGAGCAGCGTGCTGTCGCCCTGCCAGACCGGATCTCCCTGGTCGGCCTTGAACGCGTTCTTGACCCGTTCGGTGGTATCGCAGGCTGCACCGAGGAGCGCGAGTCCCAGGGGCAGGGCACGGAGGGCCATGCCGCGGAGTCGCGGGATGGCGATGGCAGAAGGTCGGAAGAGTCTCACACCGTGAGTTTCGTGGACCGGAGCGCCGAAGTCCACCACCGGCATCGATACGCGGTCTGATTGTCTGCGGGCGCCCATGCCGCTAGCGTGACCCTCGTGACCGACGAACGCGCTCCCGCCGATGCCTCGCTCCGTGGCGCCCTCCGCTCGCTCCGAGCGCTGTTCGGTGACGGCGCGCTGGTGGCGGCCGGCAGCGGGCCGCCGCTCGAACGCGTCGCGATGCGGAGCGACCCACCGTCGGTGGCGCCCTGCGTGCTGCTGGAGTCGCCGGTACCGCGCCCGGTGGAGGTACCCGCCGAACCGCTCGTCGTCGCGTTCCTGGACGGCGTCCAGCGCAGTCGCGTGGTGGGTTACCTCGCCGGTTCGCCGTTGATCTACGCCACGGTGGCCGCCGCCGTCCGCGAGCGCGTGGCGCGCCGCCTCGAGACGTGGCGCGAGCCGAGTGTCCGTCGGGCGCTGTACGCGTCGCGCGGCAAACTCGGGGAGTCGGCGTGGAACCAACTGGTGGAAAGCGGGGTCCCCGTGGTGGACATCACCGCCGACCTGACCGACGACGCACTCCCGGTGCATCCGTACGCACTCCGTGCCAGGGCGCTCGACTTGGTGGCACTGGAGCGGGAAGGGCTCGAACGTCGACTCGCGGCGGAGTGGTGCCGCCGTGAATCGCGATGGCTGTGGATCGACGGCGGGATCTCCGGCAATCTGGCGGTGGATGAACGCGCAACGGCATTCGGCGTGGTGAAGTCGCATACCACGATGTACGGCCGGGTGGAGCATGTGGAATCGGTGCTCGCGCTCGCGGAGGCGGAGCGATCCCCGGCCTTCCTCGTCGGACATCGTCCGCGTCGCGCGGTGGCGAGTTGGTATCTGCGCCTCCGCACCGCTGTCGGCGGTGATCCGTTGCACGGTCTGGTGCGCGTGGAAATCTCCCCGCCCGCCGACTTGCTCGACCCGGAGCACATCACCGACGACGCGCGCGCGCGGTTCACCGCGTACTGCGACCGTATCTCCGCCGGCATTCTCGCCGAGCGGGCCCCACTCTCGCTTCCCGATCCGCGGTGGGATACCCTCACCTACGGCATCCACGCCTGCGAGATGTATCTCGATGCACTTGTCGGAATCTGACCTTCTTCGTCGTGACGCTGTGACCTCGCCTTCCGCTGTTCCCGGTACCGCGCCCGACGCGGCGCTCGCTGCTCTCTCGCTGCCGCTCGGTCGTGTCGTCGCGACGGAGAAGAAGCCGAACACGCCGCACGAGTTCCATTTCTGGACGGCAATCGACGCCCCGATCGGCATCGGTACGATCGTGCGGGTCGAGGGCAACACGCCGGTCGAGGCCGTGATCCCACGCGTGTACGGCGTCGTGGTGGAAGGCTTCAGTTACAGCGACCTGCAGTCGCCACTGCATGATGTCCTCGGGCACGACGGTCGGCCGCATGCGGGGCCGATGTCGCACACCGATCGTACCGAGATCCGGCTGTATACGGCGTCGGTGTTGCGTCACATCCCCGAAGAGCCACTACAGCCCGTGCCGCTCGGCGCCGTGTACCTCGCCGACGATGCCGATGTCGCGGTCGCACTGCGCATGGACGGATACATCACAGGGGAATCGTCCACGGGGATTCCGGTGGGTGTGTATCGCGCCGGTGGGATGCGTTCGCCGATTTTTCTCGACGCTGACTTTCTTGTAGGGCCGGAAGCCGCGCACCTGAATATTTCCGGTGTGTCGGGACTTGCCACGAAGACCAGCGCGATCGAGTGGTTGTTGCAGTCGATCTTCGCGCACTTTCCCGCGCACCGCGGCACGGTGGCCGCGGTGTGCTTCAACGTGAAGGGGCCGGACCTGTGCTTTCTCGATCAGCCCGGGAAACTCGAACCGGCCGATCTCGAGATGTACGAAATGCTCGGCGTGCCGCCGACGCCGTTTCAGGATGTGCGTTACTTCGCGCCGTTCACCGCACGCGGGTTCGCCTTGAATACGCTGCGGTCGCATCCCGCGCTTGCCGACAGTGTGTCGCCGCTCACGTGGGGACTCGGCGAAGTCCTGCAGTTTGCCGAAGTGCTGCTGAACAAGGACGATATCGATGCGAAAGCAGACGCCCTCATCGAGTTCATCCGGGAGCGCGTGGTCGGCAAAGATTTCGAGGAGCCCGGCTTTTCGCGCACGCATCGCGTGCAGTCGTTCGCCGATCTCGATGCATGGTTCCGTGACGTATTGCGCAAGCTTGAAGATTCCAACGGTGATACCTGGCGCACGCATCATGCGGCGACCGTGCGCAAAGTCCGGAACCGGCTGTCCAACTTGTCCACACGGTGCGCGGGCCTGGTGACCGATGACGGCGCCGTGTCGGATCTGCCCTTCGGGAGCTTTGTGGATCGCGCGGTGTACGTGGTCGATGTCGCCAACGTGGAGGAAGATGCGCAGGATCTCGTCTTCGCCCGGGTGGTGTCCCGGCTTCGCGAACAACTCGAGCGACGGGAACTCGGCGTGGATCACGTCATCGTTTTTGTCGACGAGTTGAACAAGTATGCGCCTCACGATGGTCCCGATACCTATGTCCGTAAAATGTTGCTCGACATCGCCGAACGCGGCCGCTACCTCGGCCTCGTACTCTTCGGCGCACAACAATTCCGCTCGCAGGTGCATCGTCGCGTGACCGGTAACGCGGGCACGGCCTTGTACGGGCGCATGGACGGCGACGAGCTGGCCTCACCAGGCTATCAAGTGTTGAGCCCGGCGATCAAAGCGCGCATGGCCACCCTCGACAAGGGACAGCTCATGGTGCGCCATCCGCATTTCACGCAGCCGGTGTTCGTCCGCTTTCCGCGCCCGTCGGTGATGTCTGGTCGCGAAGGCGTGGAGCGGTTCCCGCAGGCGCCGGAGCCATCGCTGGCGCAGGCCGTCACGCGTGAGCTGCGTCGTCTCGACGACAGTATCGAGCTCGGCTTCGTGCAACAAACCATTCTGTTATACGACGAACATGTCGTACTCGCCGCGCGCAATGCGGTCGTGCGCACCCGACCGGACGACATCAAGCGCGCGTTCACGCGTGAACTGGCGCGACGGGCGCGCCCGACTGCCAGCGAAGTCGAGGCCGTGGCGCCGCGTCCGCGTGCATTGCGTTCGTTCTCACCCGACGAATACGGCGGATGATGCCGTCGCGCGGACTCCGCGGGTGGATGATCGGCCGAGTGTGCGGCGTGCTGGCCGGTACGTGCACGCTGACGCTCGCCGGCGCGTCACCGCTGTCGGCGCAATCCATGCGCGCCGGTCCCGATGGCGTCGCGCTCATCGTGCGGCCGCGCGTGGGTGATACACTGCGCCTGCAGATGGAACAGACCATCGAGATGAGCGGACGACGCACGGAATCGTCAGCGCCGGGCGTTGGGTCGGGGGTCGGTATCAATGGGCGTCGCGCCGGCGGAAGTGCGCCGCCGGCATCGAAGTCGCCGGAGTACGGCCCGCGCCGCGCACGGGCTTCGCTGCATGTCACCAAACTCGTCATGTATGCGCACTCCCTGGTCGAGGCGAGCGACCTGTCGGTCACGACGTTGCTGGCCACGACGGACTCGATGGCCATGTGGGCGGGTACTGCCGCCGAACAGGGACGGCTCGAAATGCTGCCGCTTCCCGCCGACGGACGGCAGGTTCGCGTGCGCGTGACCCCCGACGGCGCGATGCGGGTGAGCGACCCGCCGCCAGGGGCGATGGAACTCGGGGCGACCCTGGCCTCGATGCCGGCGCTGCTGCCGGACAATGCGGTGCGGGTGGGTGAACGGTGGGTGCGCGACATTGTGCTCCCCTCGCTCCCGCTCAGCGGCTATCGCGCCGACGGCGTGGTGAGCACGCGATTCCGCCTCGACTCCCTCACACAGGGCGGACGGAACGCCTGGATCTCCATGGAGGGTGAACTGCGGCGGGATGGTGCCGCGCGTGAGCTGCCCGCCGGCACGCGGGTCGTCACCGCCGGTACGGTGCGCGGCACGATGGTCCTCGACCGCCTGCGGGCCTGGATCGTCGATGCCCGTACGGTGATCGACGTGCAGTCCGAAGTCACGCCGGGCCCCGCCGAGGCGACCCAGTCGATGTTGCTCGACCTGCGCATCGTGCAGCGCGTTCGCATCCGCTGAGCAGCCAGGGCGCAGCCTCGTCCTTTGAGCGGACGGGGTCGTTCTTTAGCTTGCAGCATGCGCCTGGTCCACCTCAGCGATCTTCATCTCGGATTCCGTCAGTATCAGCGGCTCACGCCGACCGGAATCAACCAGCGCGAAGCTGATGTCGCCGCGACGGTGTCGCGCGCGGTTGCCCAGATCATCACGTGTGCCCCCGATCTGATTGTCGTCGGTGGCGATGTGTTCCACACGGTGCGCCCGTCGAATCCGGCGATCCTGCACGCCTTCCGCACCTTCTCTGCGCTGCGCGATCGCTTGCCCGACACGCCGATTGTAATGGTGGCGGGCAATCATGACGCGCCGCGCACGTCGGAGACGGGTTGTATTCTGCGGCTCTTTCGCGAGATCGGCGTACACGTGGCCGATGCGAAGGCCGAGCTGTTCACCTTCGCGGGGCGTTCGCTCGCGGTGTTGGCGGTGCCGGATGTCCCCGGCATCGACCGTCCGCCGTTCGTGCCACCGGACGGCTTCGATCACACGGTATTGCTGCTGCACGGTGAGATCGCCGGCATGTTGCCCGCACACGCGGCGCCGGCGGATCGCGCGGCCATCGAGATCGATCCCGCCGAGCTGCACGCCGAGCAGTGGAGCTACGTGGCACTTGGGCACTATCACGTGTATCGCGAGGTCGCCTCACGGGCGTACTACAGCGGCTCGCTCGACTACACGAGCTCGAATCCGTGGGGCGAGCTGCGCGAGGAGCGCGAACAGCGCATCCCGGGCAAGGGCTTCATCGAACACGATCTGGTATCGGGCGCGCATCGTTTTCATCCGGTCGCCCCCTCGCGCCCGTTGTTGGATCTCGAGCCGATCGACGCCAGCGGCATGGGCGCCGGCGAAGTCGACAGCGCGTTACGCGCGCGCGTAGACAGCGCGATCGGTGGTATCGACGAGCGCGTCGTACGCGTGACGGTGCGGAACATCGCCCGCCACATCGTACGCGAGCTCAATCACGAAGCGCTGCGCGAGTATCGGAAGCGCGCCATGCACTTTCATCTCGATACGCGACGGCCGGAAGTCTTGGCGCGTCGCGGGAAGGGAGAAGGCGCGCCGGGACGTCGGGCCACCTTGCCGGAACTGGTCGCTGAGCGCCTCAACGAGCGCCCCTTGCCGTCGGGTGTCGATCGCGAGGCGCTCGTGTCGCTTGGCCTGCGCTATCTGCAGCAGGCGGAAGACGCAGCGATGGCCGCCCTCCCCGTGCTGGAGAGCTGACAGATGCGCTTGATTTCGCTGCGTCTGCAGAACTTCCGCCAGCACGCCGATACGCGTATCGAGTTCGAGCGCGGCCTCACGGGCATCATTGGCCCCAATGGCTCGGGGAAGTCCACGCTGCTGGAAGCGATTGCCTGGTCGCTGTACGGCACCCCCGCGGCGCGCGGCACTCGCGACTCTATCCGCTTCTCACGCGCGGCGCCACGCGCCTCCGTGAAGGTGGAGTTGGAGTTCGAACTCGCCGGCCATCGCTATCGCGTACTGCGCGGGCTCACCAACGCTGAGGTGTTCCTCGACGGCGGCGACGTGCCTATCGCCAACACGATCACCGGCGCTACCGAGTTGTTGCAGCGCCGGCTTGGCATGACGCGCTCGGAGTTCTTCCACACCTATTTCACGGGTCAAAAAGAGCTCGATGTCATGGCGTCGCTGGGCGCGGCCGAGCGGGCGCGCTTCTTGTCGCGCGTGTTGGGCTATGACCGGATCAGCGGGGCGCAGGAGATCGCGCGCGAGCGTCGTCGCGCGCTCATGGCAGAGATCAACGGCCTCAAGCAGGGGATGCCCGACGCCGACGCCATCTGGCGTGGCGTGGCCGACGCCGAGGCGCGGCTCGCCGTGGCGCGGACGCGTGCCACGGAGGCGGACGTCGCGCGCGTGAACACCGCCGACCGTCTGAGCGCCGTGGCCCCGCAGTGGCTCGATGCGCAGGCGCAGCGTGACCGGATGCAGCAGCTGCTGGCGGAGCTGCGCGTGGCCGAGAGCGAGGCGATGGGATTCGCCCGCGAAGTGGAGCGGCTCGATCGCGAACTGGACGCCGTCGCCGTTGCGCACAGAGAACTCGCGCCGCTCCGGGAAGCGATACTACCGCTGCCCTCGCTGCGCGCGGACCTGGAATCGCTCGAGCAGCTCGCCGCCGCCGACGCACGACGGCAGGCGCTGATGGAGCGGGTTCGCACGGTGGCTGAGGAAGACGCCAAGCTGGCCGAGCGCGCGGCGCGTTTGGAGTCGGCGCCGGCACTGGAGCGCGACACGCAGGCGCAGATCGTCACGTTGCGTGGCACGCTGCCGGAGGTGGAGCGCACGCTTGAGAGCGACCGCACGGCGTGGGTGAAGGACGGTCAGGAAGCGGAAACACGCCTGGACGGACTCCGACGACAGTACACCGAGCTCTCGGAGCAGCGTAACACGCTCGAGGGGCTGGGCGAAGAGTCGCCGTGCCCCACCTGCGGACGGCCGCTCGGTGCGTCGTATCGTGGCGTGCTCGACCTGCTCACTGAGCAGATCGAGACGGTGCGCATCGACGGGAACTACTACCGTCAGCGCGTCGAACAGCTGTCCGCCGTGCCATCGGCGATCGAGGCGCTCGACGAGCAGCGTCGTACCATGCAGACGGAGCTATCGGCGGCGGAACGACGCTTGCAGCGTATCCACGATGCGCTGGCCGAGGCGGAAAAGATCGCGGATTCGCGTACGGAGCTCGCGGTGCGACTCGCGCAGGCTACCGAGCAACTCGCCGCGTTGCCGCTGGGCTACGAGGCGCAGCGGCACCGCGCCCTGCGCGACGAGGTCGTACGGCTGCAGGAGCTCGCAACCAAGGCCGCCCGTGTCGGCGGCCTCGTTGAGCGCGAGGATGTCACGCGCACCGAGCGCGTACGTGTCACGGCCGTTCGCGACGCGGCACGCACGCAGGTGGTCGAGCTCGAGCGTCAACGCACCTCACTGGGGATGGACGACACGTCGTACCAGCGGGTGCGCGATGCCCATGAACGCGCGTCGGCCGAAGCCCGTCGTGCCGAGCTCGATGCGGTCAGCGCCGCCGGCGAAGCGGAGCGCGCCCGCGCCGCTCTCGACAGCGCCGAGCAGGGACGGCGTGACCTCGCGCGTCTGCAGGAGACGCTCGACGCGCTCGAGAAGGACAAACAATTGCACGATGAGCTCGATCGCGCGCTGACGGACCTGCGCACCGATCTCAACTTCCAGCTGCGTCCTGAACTGGCTGAGATCGCCAGCGGATTCCTCGACGGACTGACCGACGGTCGGTATAGTGCGCTGGAATTCGACGAGGAGTATAAGGTGCTGGTACTGGAGGAGGGTCTGCCCAAGCCCGTGATCTCCGGTGGCGAGGAGGATCTGTGCAACCTCGTGCTGCGCCTAGCGATTTCACAGATGATCGCCGAACGCGCCGGGCAGGCATTCTCTTTGCTCATTCTCGACGAAGTGTTCGGGTCACTCGACGAAACCCGTCGGGCGAACGTGGTCGAACTCCTGCGTCATCTGCATGATCGATTCGAGCAGGTCATTGTGATTACGCACATCGAGCAGGTTCGCGAAGGACTTGATCGCGTGCTGCTCGTGCGCTTCGACGAAACGCGCGGCTGCAGCGTGGTACACACTAGCGCGCCGGTGTTGCCCGATGAGCCGCTGGACGCCGATCTGTTCGACGCCGACCCCGGTGACACGCTTTCGCTGGCCGAGACATGACCGCACCGCCGCGCACCAGGCGCAGCCCCCGTCCGCTCGATGGTCCGATCGTCGCCACCGTCGACGACATTCCGCAGTTGAACGACGTCTTTGCCGAGGCGTTCACCGAGCGCTATCGGAAGGATGGCTTGACCGGCGTGCGAGTACCGCCGCTCAACCCGTCGATCTGGCGCTACGCCATCGAAGATGCCGGCGACGGCGCGTTGTGCTGGCGCGACGAACGCGGGCGCATCGCGGCGTTCAACATGGTGCATCACTCCGGCACCGAAGGCTGGATGGGGCCGCTGTGCGTTCGCCCCGACAGCCAAGGCGCCGGACTCGGCAAGATCATTGTGCAGAGCGGTATGCGTTGGCTGCGCCAGCAGGCCGTGAAAGTGATCGGACTGGAAACGATGCCGCGCACGATGGACAACATCGGGTTCTACTCGAATCTCGGCTTCGTACCCGGCCATCTCACGGTGACGCTCACCCTCGACGCGGCCCTCGGCGAACGCGCGCCGGAGCTGCTCTCCCGGTTGTCGTCCCACGAGAAAGACGCCGCGATCGGCGCGTGTCGCGACCTGACGATGCGGGTGATGCCCGGGTACGACTTCACGCGTGAGCTCGAACTCACCGACCGCCTCGCGCTGGGGGACACGATTCTGATGGGGCCGCTCGACGCCCCGACCGGTTTCGCCGTCTGTCACACCGTGCCGCTGGTCGAGGGGAGGACGCGGGACGAACTGCGCGTCCTCAAGCTCGTGCTGGCCAGCCGGAGCAGCTTACCGCAGTTGCTGGGCAGTCTCGCCGATCTGGCGCGCCGCACCGGCACCCGGCGCGTCGCGATTCGACTGCAGGGCGATTATCCCGATGCATATCGGACACTGGTCGCGCTGGGCGCACGGGTGCGCTGGACGGACCTGCGCATGAGCGCTTACGGATGGAACGAAGTGCCGCCCGTCGAGGGCATGGTGCTCTCGAACTGGGAGATCTAAGACGGCGCGGTTAGCGCTGCTGGTCGGGACCGGAGGGCGTATCGCGCGCCACGATGCGCCAGATCACGAGAAAGACGCCACCCGTGAGCATCAGGTGGATCCATCCGGGGGCATCGGTCGTATAGGTGATACCGCCCCACGCGACGAGCATCACGATTCCGGCAAGCATGTAGAGGTCCATGTCGTAATCTCGCATTGCGCGCGCTGTGGCGCACCATGTACACTATCGCCGTGTAGTTCGGCCCCTCCGGTGTCGATACTCGACGAGTGTGCGGGGCGGAGAGAATTACCTCTTGAGCCGATAAGTCCTAAGGAAAGGTCCGACAGACTGCGTTCACGTCATGCCCCAGTGCGGGGAAGGCGACCGCGTGGTGAGGACCTTATCAGTATTCTTTGGGCTTCAAGAC
>JBBQAK010000190.1:0-7591 GCA_038316215.1 Gemmatimonadales bacterium
GGCGTGCCGATGCCGGTGATGCCTTCGAGGGTGCCGAGCTGCGAGATGAGCGTACGGCGCGACGGTCGGTAGAGCGGCCAGCCGGTACGTTCGTTCAACCGCGTGATGTCACGCCATACACCGAAGCCGAAGGTGTGCACCTCTTTGGCGGTGAAGCGCAGTTGACTGAAGGGGACGCGAAACTCGGCGATCCAGCCCAGACTGTCGATGCTGGTGGCGACATCCCACACGCCATCCCATGTGGCATCCTCCGTGACATCGCCGTAGATCGAATAGTCGCGTTTCACGCCGGCCGGATTGACCGCCAGCTCCACGCCCGTCCGCCCGTCGTGATACGCGTCGATGATGATCTTGAGCTGATCGCTGGCCGTCTTCACATCACGCCGCGCGAGCAGCGCCGCGAGGCTGTCGGGATGGGGATCGAAGGCGCGCACGATCACATACAGATAGCGGTCGTCGAAGGCCGCGCGCGCTTCCGTACGGAAGGTCGGTTCGAGATTCTCGCCGGGTTCAAACTGGCGAAACGCCGTCATCGGCGTGGCGGCGCGCCAAACGGCGTCGTTCTCGCGGCCATCGATGTCCGGTGCGCGCGTGGCGCGAATCGCCCGACCGACGGTGGCTCGTGTGTTGTCGGCCTCCTGTGCGGGCAGGCGGGTCGGTAGCGCGGTGAGCAGCGTGGTGAGCACCGCAATGAGCAGCGCGATGAGGAGTGCCACCGTTGGCCGCGTGGAGGGATCCGCGAAACGGCGCGGACGCGACGCACGCATCATGTCTGTTGCGAGGGGTCGCGCCCGGCTACGTCCGCGTAATACGTGCGGATACGGGCGATCCCTTGGGCGGGATCCTCTTCGTCGGGCATCGTCGTTGGCCCGAGTCGTATCACTTTGCGTCGGTAGTCGAGCGCGACGCAGCAGATAGGGACATTGGCGCCCTTGGCGACGTGCCAGAAACCACTGCGCCACTTCGTCACCTTTTTGCGCGTGCCCTCAGGGGCGAGGGCAAGCGCGAAGCGCTCGTGTGACCGGAACGCGTCGATCGTGCGCTCCACCGCATTGTGGGAATTCTTGCGATCGACCGGAATGCCGCCGTTGGCCCGCATGAACCAACCCAGTGGCGGAACGAACAGTGTGTGCTTGCCCCACCAATGGGCGTCGAAACCGAGGGCCCACTTGGCCGCCAACCCGACGGGGAAATCCCAGTTTGAGGTGTGCGGGGCAACGATGGCGACGAAACGCGGGACGTTCGGCATCTGGCCTTCGAACCGCCAGCCCGCTCGAAAGAAGAGGGTGCGACCCAGCGCGCGCAGCCACGGGCGATGCGATTGCGGGGCATCGGGACCGAGTTGCCAGTCGTCTGGCCGGTTCGCGGTGGCGGGGGATGGCGTCATACCGTTCATTTGACAGATGGCAGACAAGATCCGCAAGAGCGAGCTGGAGTGGCGGACGATTCTCTCGACCGAACAGTTCCGGGTCATGCGCTCGCACGGCACCGAGCGCGCCTTCGGTGGCCGCTATTGGGATCACTACGAAAGCGGCGAGTACCTCTGTGCCGGGTGTGGCCAACGGCTGTTCTCGTCGAGTGCGAAATTTGAGTCGGGCACCGGTTGGCCGAGCTTCACCGAGCCACTCACCAACGGCGCGATCGAGACCAGCACCGATCGGCGGTGGTTCATCGTGCGTGTCGAAGTCCACTGTGCGAGGTGCGATGCGCATCTCGGGCATCTCTTCGACGACGGCCCGGCGCCCGGCGGGATGCGCTACTGCATCAACTCCTCGTCGCTCGATTTCAGCGCACGCGACGACTAGCTGACTCCGCGGCACCGCAGCACGCGAAGAACCCCGACGCCGGATCCGTAGATCCAGCATCGGGGCTCTGTCCCACCACCGCCTTCCCGCGGTGGATCTCCCGAGTGTCAGTCGCGGATCCGCGCGCCATTCACTCCGTCCAACCGGTCGTACATCACTCGTGCCTTAGCCTCACGAGCAGTTCGGGCGACCGCGCGGGAGCGTGACGGTGCAGCTCCTCGCGGTGCCGTTTTCCGTGATCTGCAGCTTGGCCGTCGTCGTGCCGTCATACGTGATCACTTCACGACGTTCCCTGGTGGAGCTCGTCCCATCGATCGTCATGATCACCTTCATGCGGCGAATCACGGTGCCGGCGGTGGGATAGGTCGGTGTCGTGGCGGACACCGGAATCACGAGTCCCGTGGTGGTGTCCGAGGCGGTACGTACCGACGAGAAGGTCTTGCCGTCACGAGTGGCGCCGGTGGCTGTCTCGTTGCCCTGCGACGTGCCGTTCACGGTGCGCTGCGTGCTGCCGACCGAGAGTCCCGTGACCGTACGATCGCCGCTGTGGTTGACCGTGGCCGTGACGTTGCCTTCGCGGCTGCGGGTGGCCGTACCGGTCACCGCCGTGCGTACCCGTACCGAGTTGGTGGTCACACTGTCGATCGCTGACTGCGCGGTGCCCGCCGCATTCTTGATCGTGTAAATCGTCGTGACGGTGAGGCCGTTTTTGACCGTGGGCCCGCAGGTCAAATCACCGGTGCCAGCCGCGTACACGCAATTGGCGTCGATACGGAGACCGAACGGTCCGCCGTGCGGGCCACGTCCGGGGGCCACACCGCCGATAAAGGCATCGCCAAGTCCGCCACCCATGAAGCCGCCCATGCCAGGTCCGCCACCGCGTCCGCGGCCGGGGCCACCCCACGGCATACCGCTGCTGTCGGACGGCGCGTAGCTGCTGGAGACGAGGTCGAGTCCGGCAGGGGCCGTGCTGAACGCCAGATCGGACATGAAGGCGTTCGGGCCGTTGCTGTTGTCGAGGCTGCAGGCCGCCGCGCCGAGCAGCGTCGCGGTCGCGGTCAGCGTGAGAAAACGGGATCGTGCCATAATGGACCTCTGGGAGGGGCGGCCTGTGAGCGTCGCGACTGTCGCGACAGCATCGATGAGGCGTTCGAAACAGCAAACACACCGGTGCCATCGAACCCTACGTGCTACTCGCCAGCGCTTGGCAGAAATGCGGCAAGTTTCTCTCGTAACTGTCGTAACGCGCGACTCATGTTGGCTTCTACGGCCTTCACGGACACGCCGAGCTGTTCGGCGATTTCACTGTAGCGCAGGTTGCGTTCGCGGCTCATCAGAAACACCTCGCGCGTGCGCGGCGGCAGTGCCCCGATCGCTTCACGAATCGCGTCCTGCAGTTCGCCCGCCTGCGCATCCGCATCGGCATGTTCGGCCGGCTCCGAGAGCGCCTCGACATACACGGCGGACTTCTTCTGCACCTGCAGGTGGCGCAAATGATTCAGCGAGCGATTGCGCACGGCCTGCATCAGGTACCCCGCCACGCTGCTGTCCGGCGCCAGCGATTCGCGTCGGCGCCAGAGTTCGAGGAAGACGTCCTGCGACAGCTCCTCGGCCACACCCGGATCATGCAGCACGCGGTTGGCCGATCGCACCACGGGCTCGTACCACTGTCTGAAGATCGCATCGAACGCCGCGTGATCCCCGCCCCGGAGGCGGGCCAGCAAGTCAGCGTCGGACACGAGGGGCGTGGGGTCGGGAAATGACTGGGACAGGATATAGTCGACCCGACTCCTCGGAGTCCTGTCGGCCTCGGTTGCAGCGTATACTACATCGGACCGCAGCGCTTGTGCGCTGGGGCCCGCTGGAAAGGCGGGGACGTAGGGTAGGGCCATCCACTCGTGTCTCTCGGGCATGTCCGAAGAAATCCGTCCATCTGCTGCATCTGCTCCCGCTCCCGAAGCCGACTGGGACGCGATCGCTCGCTTCGTGGCGGGAGAGAGCGATGCGGTCGAGTCGGCTGCCGTCGCCCACTGGCTTGCCACGCATCCGGAAGACGCGGCGGTGGCGGCCATTGTTAAGACGCGTGCCGAACGGGCGGCCGTCCGGTCGGAGGTCTCGGTCGATACCGATCGGGCCTTGGCGAGCGTGCGAGCCCGCATGGCGGAGCCCCCGTCGCCAGCGCTGACCGTGCAGCGCGGCGGGGCGGCGCGCAACACCGTGGCGGCGCGCTCAGCGCGTCGTTGGCGCGGTCCCGTCTTTGCGGCCGCGGCCGCGCTCGCAGCCATGGTGGGCATCGCGCAGTGGCGCGGTGGCGGCACGGCCACAGAGCAGGTGTATGCCACGCAGGTGGGGCAGCGCGACTCAGTGAAGCTGCCCGACGGCAGCACGGTCATGCTGGCTCCGGGCAGCCGGCTCACGGTGGCCTCGGGATTCAACAGCGGCCATCGCGAGGTCACGCTGGAAGGCGCCGCGTTTTTCGACGTGAAGCACGATGGTGCGCATCCGTTCGTGGTGCATTCGCGTGGCGCGGAGATTCGCGACATCGGCACGGCCTTCTCGGTGAAGACGGACGTCAACGGTCGCGTGTCGGTGGCCGTGACGCACGGCATCGTGGCGCTGCGGGATACGACGGCCGGCAGCGCGGCACCGGTGGAATTGCGTGCGGGCGATCGTGGCGTGCTGCAAGCGGGCACGGTGGCCGTCGCGCGCGGTACGGTCACCGACGAAGACATGGCGTGGACACGAGGACAGTTGGCGTATCGGGACGCGCCGCTGGCCGAAGTGCAGGCCGACTTACGTCGGTGGTACGGCATCGAGTTGCAGGTCGCGGATGCGGGGCTTGCCCGGCGTACGCTGACGGCATCGTTCCGCGGCGACTCGGCCGCGCAGGTGGTGCAGGTGATTGCGCTGGCCCTTGGAGCTGATGTGGTGCAGCGTGGCGATACGATACTTCTTCAGCCGCAGGGACCGGGTTTCACGCCGAATCCCTGAACGAGGCGATCGACGCGCATGTGGCGGTGGAAGGTGGGACGACGCGGGATGACCGTGGGCGCGATCGCAGTCTTGATCGCGCCCGTTGCTGTCGTTCGCGCCGAGCGCGCGCCCGTCGTGTCCGAGCGCGCGTCTGATCCGGTATGTATCGTACGACTTGGGTCGCAGGAACGCTCGTCGATCTGGGCGCCACCGCTGGACCGCATTGTGAACCTGCACGTGCCCGATGTGCCGATTCGCGAAGCCCTCGATCGGCTGGCTGTCGTTGCCAAGATCGAATTGTCGTACAGCGCGGAGCTGCTGCCCGTCGAGAAGCGCATCTGTCTCGCGCTCGATCGCGTGCCGGTTGGTGCGGTGCTGGAATCACTGCTCTCCGGTACGTCGCTGCGGTCGATCGTGCTCGGCACCACACAGGTTGTACTCGCTCCGTCGCGCGCGGGCGTCGTCGCGGACGCGGTCGTGGGCATGAGCGATGTCTCGACGGGTGCCTTGGCGAGTACCGTATCGAGTCATGCCGTATCCCGACGGGCGAGCGTACTGGATCGCGTCGTCGTGACGGGATCGCCGGATGGCGCGCCGCAACGTGGGTCGCCGTTCGCGCTCGATGTCATCGACGGGGCGACGCTCGCGAGGCATGGTGTGGGCTCACTCGGTGAGGCGCTGGACCTCGCCGTTCCCGGTGTGTGGTCATGGACGGCCAGCGCCGGCACACTGTCGGCGCGCTACGGCAGCATTCGCGGGGCCAGCTCATTCGGAGTGAGTGCGCCGAAGATCTATCTGGACGGCATCGAGGTCGCCAACCCGTTGCTGGTCACGCAACTCGATCCGGCGCGCGTGGAGCGCGTGGAAATCATTCGCGGACCGCAGGGCGCGGCGTTGTACGGTGCTGATGCGATCAGCGGCGTCGTGAACATTCTCACGCGACACGATGGGACGCCCACCGGCGCGCCCGTGGTCCAACTGTCTACGACGGCCGGATTGTCGGCGACGGCGTACGCGCCGCGTGATGCCTTCGTGCAGGATCACGCGCTATCCTTTCGGAGCGGGAGTAGCTCGCGCAGTCTTGGGCTCGGGCTGAACATCGGCACCGTGGGCGAGTACGTGCCAGGTGCCTCAGAGCGGCGGCTGCTGGCCGATGCCGATGTGCGCATCGTGCGCGCGAACGCCGTGTTCACCGGCACCGCGCGCTATTCGGCGCAGCGCGCCAACGCCAGCACGAGCCTGATCCTTGGTGGTGCCACGTCGCCTTCGTTGACCTCGAGCGCGGAGGCATCGGCCTCGACCCTTTGGCCGTCGCGCGAGCGGGCGACGGCGGGCGGACTCGGTGCCGCGCCACCGGACGTGAGTGGCGATCGACCGCCGCTTGACACGACCCGGACGCCGTTCGCCGGTGACAGCGCGACCGGTCAGTCGCTGTCGCAGTACACTGTCGGCGGCACGATGGCCGTGATGCCGAATCTGCATTGGACGCACACCGTGATCGCCGGTGTCGATGGCTATCGATTACGTGGCCTTTCGGCCGCCTCGCTGCCGACACCGGTGTTATCCACGAGCGCGTTGGGCGACGGCGAGGGCGCGGCCGATCGCGGCACGCTGCGGCTGCGTACCGTTGGTCGCTTCGATGTGGCCGACGGCGCGTTACTCGCGCTGACCTTTGCGGCCGAACAGGCGCTGACGCGTGATGTGGCGTCGGAGTTGGCACATGATGCACCGGGGTATCGCCCAGCCGGTGGAGCGCTCGCACCAACGATTGCGTCAGTGCCAACTGCACTGCGATTCGCGCAAAGCTGGATCAACAACTCCGGTGTCTCGGCGCAGGCCACGCTGTCCTGGCAGGATCGTTGGTACTTCTCGGCGGGCGGTCGCGCCGAACGTACGAGCGGCGCCACGGCCACCGTGCAGCACGCGCTCCTGCCGATGGTCGGCGCGGCCTACGTTCGTGACTACGGGCCGGCAGTGTTGAAGCTCCGCAGTGCGTTCGGTACGGGGATTCGGCCGGCGCGCACACTGGCGCGTGGCACGTCGTGGATGGGGCGCGGCGAGGCCTCGGCGGGTCTGCAACCCGAACAGCAGACCGGACTCGAAGCGGGTGCCGATCTCCTGCTGACGCACGGCGTCTCGCTGCACGTGACGCGGTTCGATCAGGAAGCGTCCGGGTTGATTCAGCCGGTTGGATCCATGACCACGGCGGTCGGCCCGAACGGCCGCATTGTCCGCAACCTGTCGTACACGCTGCAGAACGTCGGGGCGATCACGAACCGGGGCTGGGAGCTGCAAGCTACGGCGCGTCGGAGCAGTCTGCAGTTGGCCGGTACGTTGTCGCTGGTAGACAGCCGTGTCGCCCGGACCGCGAACGGTTATCGCGGTGAGCTGCGGGTGGGTGATCGTATGCTCGATGTGCCGGCGTCGACGGTGAGTCTGTCGGCCACGTGGGCGGCCCGTCGGTGGAGCCTCAGTTCAACCGCCTCGCGCGCGGCGGACTGGATCGGCTATGATCGCACGGCCATCGGCGAAGCCGTCGCCAATACGGCGCATGAGTACGATTTCGGCGGACCGCTGTTGCGTCGCTACTGGCTGAACTACGCCGGCGTGACGCGCTGGCGGGCCAATGCGAGCTACCGCGTGCGCGGTGACCTGTCGGTGCTGATCGGCGGAGAGAATCTGCTGAACGTGCAACGTGGCGCCCCGGACAACGGGACGGTCACCGCCGGCCGTACGTTGAGTTTCGGACTCCGCTCGCTGTTCTAAGCGTTCGGCACGAGTGCACAAATCAGAAGCGCCCGAAGGCTGACTGC
>JBBQAK010000075.1:0-12415 GCA_038316215.1 Gemmatimonadales bacterium
TTGTCGTCGAGCGTCAAGAGATCGTCGAACACGAACATGAGGTTCTTGATCGTATCGCTGAGGTGCGCGTCCTTCTCGGCCACCAAGTCCAGCACTTCCTTTTCGAGCGAAGAGCTGACGAGGTTGAGGATCGCGGCCACGGCCGCTGGACCACCAACACTGGACATGCCCTGTGAGAAGGCGAGGTCGGCTTCGTTACCGATCGCGCGTTCGACCAGCGAAATCATTTCGGGCGAGACCTTCTCCATCTTCGCGATACGGAACATCACATCACCGCCCAGCGTCGGTTCGAGCTCGCGCAGAATGGCGGCCACGTGTCCCGGATCGAGGTGCGCGAGAATGAGCGCGATGGTCTGCGGGTGCTCACCGCGCAGGGTATTGCCCAACTGCTGCGGGTCGGCGCGCCGCAAACGCCCGAAGCGATCGCTGTCGGCGAGCTGACCCTGGATGCGCTTGAGAATCTGCTGCGCCTTGGCTGGTCCGAACGCGGCTTCAAGCACGTCCCTCGCGAACTCCACACCACCAGCGCTCAGTGAATCGACACCGATCGTGAGTTCGAGCCATTCGGCCAACACGGTATCAACCGTCGATGGCGGAACACGATCGATCTGCGCCATCTCAAGCGCGACGATCTCCGCCTCTTCGGGGTTCAGGCCAGCAGTGATCTTGGCGGCGTGCTCGGTGCCGATCGCCATACACACGATCGCCACCTTTTGGCGACCGGTGAGACGGTCAGGAGCGTACCGGTCCGCGTTGGCGTTGCCGCTGCGGGGGAGTGCGACCATGGACGTACTCATGAGCGAAGCCAGCCGCGCATTACACGGACCGCCGCATCAGGGCGCTGGTCCACGGTGGCCATAGCCTGCTCACGTTCCGGGGTGGTCGGCGGAGGGGGAAGGCGAACGGCGCGCTTGGGTTCCTCGAGCTCCTCTTCTTCGTACTGATTCATGCTTGGTAGCGCGGACTGCATCTGCGAGCTGGCGGGCAACTCCGCATAGCCGCCGCTCGACGGCAGCAGGTTCGGCGCGGCACCTGCGACGTCCTTCGACTTCTTGGGCTTGAGCGCGCTCACACTGACAAGCGCGATGACCAGCAGGACGACGAGGGCGGCGATCGCAACGACCGGCTTCGGGTTCGCCTGCAGCTTGGTCACCATGTCCTGCGGCGGCAGCACCGTATCGCGCTGCACGATCGGCGCCGGCATGTCGAACGGGGCGCTGACCACCGAGATCATATCGCCGCGCGTGGAATCGACACCGAGTGCGTTGCGCACCAGCGTTTCGATACGGGCGATCTCTTCCGGCGTGCGCACGGTGATGATGGGTTCTTGCACCGTCTTCACGGTGGTGTCGAGCACCGGCATCGTAACCTTGTCGGCCACGAGTACCGCGACGGTGAGCTTCTTCAGGTTGCCGATCGCGCCACTGAAGCTTTCGACGCTCTTGGTGTTCTCGTACGACACGGCGGTCGTGCTGTACCCGGCACCCTGAGACGGATTGCTTGGTGTCACTTCCGCCTTCTGTTCCGTGGAGAGCGCTTGACGCTCCGGATCGACGGCCTGCACGGTGCGCTCGACCTTGTCGAAGTTGATCGACGCAGCGACTTGCACGCGCGCGTTACCCGCGCCGACGAGGCTATTAAGCAGCTTGTCGGCCTTTTGCTCCATGTACGTCTCGACTTCGCGCTGCACCGACAGCTGACGGCTGGAGAGACCGGCCACCGAGCCTTCATCCTCGAGCGTCAGCGCTCGTCCACGCTCGTCGACGATCGTGACGTGCTCGGGATCCAGGCCGCCGATGCTGTTCGCCACCATGCTGGCAATGCCGTGCACCGTTTCGGCGCGCGGCGTCTCGCCACCGGCCATTTTGAGCGTCACCGACGCCTTCGACGGACGCTCGTTCGCCTTGAACATCTGCGCGTCTTCGAGCGCGAGGTGCACCTGCACCATCTCGACGTTCTTCAACTTGCCGATCGTACGCTCGAGTTCTCCTTCGAGGGCGCGGCGATAGTTCACCTTCTGCGTGAAGTCCGTCATCCCCCACGACGGCTTGTCGAACAGTTCGAGGCCGGGACGGCCGCCGGTCGGCATCGCTTCGGCCGCCAAATTCACACGGGCCCGCGCCAGATCGGCGCCCGCCACCAGGATCGTCGAGCCCGTGCGATCGAGTTCGTACACGATACCCGTTTCGGTGAGCTTGTCGGTCATGGCCTTCACGTTCTCGACGGGGATATCCGCATAGAGCGGCACCATTGTCGGCTGCGTGGCCCAGCGTGATACGCCAAACACGAGTGCCGTGACGACGACTAGGACCGCGATCATCGCGATCTGCCGCCCGTTGCCCGCGCGTCCGAACAGAGATTCCATCAGGGAGTTCATGACTGTCGCTTACTCAGGACTGCATGGCGATGACGGACCGATAGGCCTCGACCATCTTGTTGCGCAACTCGATCATCATGTCGAGTGCGAGTCCTGCTTCTTCACTGGCCGCCATCACTTGATGTAGTTCGACGTTTTCGCCGGCGGCGAAGCGCTGCGTCAGGTCGCCCGCGCGATCGCGCGAGTCGGACACTTCGTTGATGGCCTTCGTGAGCGTGTTGCCAAACGAGTTCTCACCTTCACCGATCACCGGAACTTGCTTCGAGATGCCGGTGTCGCGTCCGCCGAACTCGGGCATCGCCCGTGTGAGTAGATCGATTCGATTCTGCATGATGATCAGTCGGTGGGAGTCGGGAATCAGGCGCGGACGTCGAGGCGAATCCCGCGCGCCGCCGGCGGCGCAGGATTCGTGACGGCCTTGATGCGGCCGTACGTCAGCGGGCCGAGTGCGGCGGACTTCGCGAAGAAGTTGCGCTCGTCGTTCGTCAACACGCTCCACAGCGTCGGGTCGGTTCCGGCGGGCGCTTCGGCCGGGACGGCGCTTTGCGCTGCGGACTGACCAGCGATCGGCGTCTGCGGCTTCAGTGCTGCGTTCTGCGACGCGCGAGCGTTTGTCGTGGCCTGCTGCGCGCGCTCGGCGCCGTTCTGCGCGCCGTTCTGCGTGCGTGCCGTCTCGGGCCGCGATAGCGAGCCGAGGTTGGGAAGCAGCGGGGTGTTGTTGATGCCGTTGACGCTCATGTGAATCTCTGGTGTTCGGTTGAAGCGAGTGAAGCGAGTGAAGCGAGTGAAGCGAGTGAAGCGAGACGTGCGGTGCTGCCAGAAGTGCTGCGGGTCGGGGACCGTGTGGTTCGGAGAGGAGGAGGAGGAAGAGTCACGCCGATCCCCGAGCCCGCAGCGGACGTGCAGTTAGGTCATCAGATGTCGATCGACGCGCGCAGCATGGACTTGGCGGTCTGAAAGACGGCGGCGTTCGCTTCGAAGATGCGCTTCGCATCCATCAGCTTGACCATTTCTTGTGTGGTATCGATATCGGGGTAGCGCACGTAGCCGGCGTCGTTCGCGTCGGGGTGGCCAGGCTCGTACACGAGCCGGCCCTCGCCCTGATCTTCCGCGATGCCTGCGACACGGACGCCATACTCACCGCCGTTCATACCGTTCATGCCGTTCATGCCGCCGGTGGTCGGTAGCACGGGCACTTCGATCGCTTTGCGCGAATCCGTGGATGCGATGTCGAAGGCGTTGCTACCAAACGCGCTGCCGCTGGCGGCGGCCGTTCCCATGGTCGACGCGAAATTCTCGGCGTTGTAGCGCGCGTTCTGCGATGTGGCCGCCTCCATCACGATGTCTTTCCGCTTGTACGGCTGACCGTCGGGGGCGCGGGTCACATCGGCGTTCGCCATGTTCTGGGCGATGGTTTCCATGCGCTGGCGCTGCGCGCTGAGTCCACTGGCGGCGATCCCAAGCGAGCGAAACATCGGGCGGATCGTCTGCTGGCCCGGGATCGGGAGCAGGGCAGGGCGGCGCGTCGGATCAATCGACATCAGCCGTTACCTCCCTTGATCGCGGTACGGAGGCTGGCGTAGGTCTTTTCGAGAAGGCGGGTGGTGGCGAGGAAGCGGATCTGTTCGTCCGCCAGCGCCGTCATCTCGTCTTCCACGTTCACGGGATTCAGATTGGCCTGGGCCGTGCCGGCCTTCGCTTCAAGGGCGAATCCGTCGGCGTTGCCCACGGTTGCCTTGGAGACGCGATCTGCGATGCCACGAGACCGCTCCACACTCTTGTCGAGTGCGCCTTTGAGCGACGTGGCGGATGTGGTGCGATCGATGAGTCCGAAGAGCATCTGCGTATTCCCGGTGTGAAAGGGCGAGCGTATCCACACCGGTAAAAAGCAATGGCCGGGCCACACGGGCTCGGCCATCGGGAGGTCATCGGGTTCTGTGTGCTAACTTTATGTTGTTGTGAGTCTTGCGTGGTGAGCGTACGTTCGGAGTTGTGAGTGTTTGCAAGCAAGGCCGGTGTGGTCAATCACGTCATCAAGGCAATTTCTGCCGGGTACCGTGAGGACCAAATTTGCCGACGACCGCCAGTCAACGATTATTCATCGTCGTTGTCGACGTCTTTGCCGGGACCGTTCAGCTTATTGCGGAGCGTGCGCACGCTGATGCCCAACAGCTCTGCCGCCTTCGTTCGGTTATTATCGGCAGCTGCCAGCGCATGCTGAATCAGCACCCGCTCCGCATCGGCCACATTGAGCGATGCGAGCGCAATACTGCCGGTGGCGGCGGTCGTTCCGGCCGCAGGCGTTCGGGTCGTCGCCAGCGCCGGGACGGCGCCGGGCGTGGGGATGGAGCGCGGGCGGATGGACGGCGCGCCCAGCGAGTGCGCTAAACCGAATCGCGTCCCCTCTAGGCAGTGCGCATGGATCATCGGGTCCGGCGTGAGAATCACCGCGCGTTCGATCACATGCTGCAGCTCGCGGATGTTGCCAGGCCATGGATAGCGCTGCATCGAGTCGAGGGCGTCGGGCGAGAGCCCATCGATCTTCTTCCCGAGTTCGGCTGCCGTCCGCATCGCAAACCGGAGAGCCAGGACCGCGATATCCTCGGGACGGTCACGCAGGGGTGGGATCAGGACCGGGATCGTGGACAGTCTATAGTACAGGTCCTGCCGGAACGTCCCCTGGTCGGCCTCGGCCGCCAAATCGCGGTTCGTGGTGGCCACGATTCGCACGTCCACCTTGATGGGCGAGGTGCCGCCGACCCGCTCGAATTCCTGCTCCTGGAGTACGCGCAACAGCTTCGCCTGCAAATCGAGCCGCATCTCTGAGATTTCGTCCAGCAACAGCGTCCCGCGGTTGGCACGTTCAAACGCGCCTTCGACGCGCTTGATGGCGCCGGTAAAGGCACCCTTCTCGTGGCCGAAGAGGGCCGATTCGACCAACCCCTCGGGGAGCGCGGCGCAGTTGAGCTTGATGAACGGCTTGTCGCGACGCTCGCTTTGGTCGTGGATCGCGCGAGCGAACAGCTCCTTACCGGTGCCGGACTCACCCTGTAGCAGCACCGTGGCCCGGGTGGGAGCCGCCATAGAGACCGTCTGCAGGATCCGACGGATCGCCGGCGAGTCGCCAATGATCTGCCGCTCATTCCGGAACTGCATCACTTCCTTGCGCAGCGTCTCGTTCTCGCGCCGTAGGCGGACGAACTCCAGCGCCTGATCGACTGCCAGCTCGAGCTGCTGTGGACGGACCGGCTTGGTGATGTAGTCGATCGCTCCGGCCTTGATGCTGGCCACCGCGTGCTCGATGCTGGCGTGTCCCGTCAGCATGATCAGCGGGATGTCGTACCCCTCTCGGGCGAGCAGCTGGATAAACTCCAGCCCGGTCAGCCCCGGCATTCTATAATCGGAGATGATCAGGTCGATGCCGCCCCGCTCGAGGATCAGCAGCGCTTCCGGTACGCTCCGGGCGCCGACCGGCGTGTGGCCGGACTGGGTGAGCGAATCTTCAAGGATCAGTCCGACGCTTGGCTCGTCATCGACGTACAGAATTGTGGCCATGGCGGAGCAATGCTGGGACGAGGGGGGGCGGGACGGTGCCTAAGCAGGGCACCCGGCAAAAATAGCCGCATGCTCTGAAAAACGCGAAGAAAAGTGATATCCCGGTCATCAAACCGCTCGCGTTGCTAAAGGACTGGCTCGCCAGTCCGATACTCGTACAGGAGTGCCGGCACCGTGTTGCAACCCTTCAGGGATGTAACGGTCACCGATTCCATAGGTCAGATGCGCGTTACCAACTCGATCATTACCCGAAACAGCCAATCGCGCCTGCAGACGAACCTGCAGGGGCTCGATCGCATTCGGGAGGACATCTCCTCCGGCATTCGCCTACGGAAGATGTCTGACAACCCCACGAGCGGCGGTGAACTCGTGCGTATCGGCAGTTCGATGCGCGCACTCTCGCAGTTCAAACGCAACGTGGACAGCGGCATGGCCCGCGCCACCGCCGAAGAAAACGTGCTCGATCAGCTCACCGGCGCGCTCACGCGCGGCATCGAGCTCGGCATCGGACAGGCGAACGCCACCGCGAACGCGCAGTCGCGTCTCATCGTGAAGGCCGAAGTCGATCAGCTGATCAGCTTCGGGTCGAGCCTTGGCAATACACGCCTCGGCGACGAATATCTGTTCGGCGGCAATCGCGCCGGAGAAGCCCCGTTCGCCACACCCGCTCCGGCCACCGGTACCTTCTCGCGGCTCACGCTGGCCGGCAATCCGGTCAACCCGAGCGGGAATCTCACGCTTGAGATTGGCGATAATGTCTTTGTCACGCCCACGCACAACGGCACCGAAGTGTTCCTCGACACCGATGCCCTCGAGTCGCTTCGCGCGCTTTCGACGGCTCTCGGCAACAACGATCCCGCCGCTATTCAGGCGGCAGCGGACCGTCTCACGACGGCGAACAACAACGTGCAGTCGCTGATCGGGACGCAGGGTGCGCGCATTAACGAGCTGGAAACGGCGAGGCTCAACCTCAGCGTCATCGAGTTGAACCTGAAGGCGTTCCGCTCCGATCTGCGCGACACCGAGGTCGACAACGCGATGGTCGAACTCGTCGGCAAGCAGACGCTATATCAGGCGGCGATGAGCGCGACTTCGCGCATCCTCGGACTCAGCCTGGCCAATTACCTCTGATGTTGATGAGTCACGCCGTCATGGACAGCCAAGATCGTAGCAGCACGATGTACACCATCACGTCGCCGACCGTTGGCACGATCGAAGTGAGCGGAGACGCCGTGATGCATTTCACGGAAGCGTTGTGGGGCTTTCCCGAGCGCACCGCCTACGCGCTGCTACCCGCCGCACGGCAGGGACTGTGGTGGTTGCTCTCGGTGCACGAACCGCAGACGACCTTCGTGCTGGCCGATCCGTTCGTGGGACACCCCGAGTACGGCATCGATCTCGGCGACGCCGAGCGTGACGCGCTGCAGATCGCGGAGCCCACCGATGTGCTGGCGTTGGTGATGGTCGCGCTGCCGATGACGCCGAGCGAGCCGGTGACCGGCAATTTTCGCGCACCGATCGTGTTCAACGTGAGCAAGGGACTCGCGCAGCAGGTGGTGAACCGCGACGAGCAGTATTCGCTGCGGGAGCCGATGGATCTGGCGGTGTATCCGACACGGGAAGACGGCGTCAGCTTGGCGTAGCCTCCGTGAGCGGTCGCAGCGTCCGCCCGTGATCACCCGTACGTTCGGCACGATCGAGGCTCCGCGCTCGACGCGGCAAGATCGTCCGCTCACACGGAAAAAAGTGTGGGTCTGCGATCGCGAGCGGAATGACAAGTTGTTGTAATTGAATAGGTTACTATTGGCATAGTACTTGAATACTAGAGGGCATCCGCCGGTGGTCCCCCTCTTATTTCCTGCCCAATGCGTCCGTTTCTGCCCGCTTCCACCGAATCGCTACTGCTCGCCTTTCGTCAGCCCATCGCGCTGGTCGGCAATGGCCATTCCGGGCGTGAACTCGGCGCCGTCATCGATCGCTACCCGACCGTCATCCGGTTCAACAACTTCCAGCTGTCCGGTTTCTCAGCGGTCGTTGGCTCGCGCACCAGTGCGCGTGCGGTGAACGGGTGGACCGACCTCGATATCCGCGAAGGTGAAGTGGCCATCTCGCCATTCACCGCCCGCGCAGCCGAGTCGACGTATCTCAATGCGTTTCGCTCAGAGAGCATCGTGCCGGTGCTCCACGCCGAGACGGACATCCATACGTTGCTTCCAACCGTGCCGAAACCGTCCACGGGATTAGCCCTCGCGGCGTTGCTCTCGCACCTCGGGATTGAGGCCGACTGCTTCGGCTTCGACGGGTTCGCGTCTGGCCACTATTGGGACCCGGGCGCCACGCTGCACACCACGCACTCGCGGTCAGAGGCGGAGCAGTTGCTGCAGTTGCCTGGCATTACGCTGTACGGCCAGTCCTTCGATTACGCGAGTCTCTATGACTATTGTCACACGGAGCACGCGGAATACGACGTCAACGAAGGGCTGACGCTATTCAGGCAGCAGGGTCTCACGATGCCAGGAGAATCGGTGATCGAATTCGGGGCTGGCAATGGGGAGCTTGCACAGTATCTCGAAGTCCATGGCGCCAACGTGACGGCCGTGGAAGTCGCCCCGACGGCATTCGGGCGCATTCCCGTGCAAAACAAGATCCTGGGAGACGCGCTGACATTGTGCTCTCTCGCGGGACCGTTCGACCGATTCGTCTCCGTCGACGTGCTCGAGCATCTCACGGAGAACGATGTCCGCATCGTGGCTCGTGAAGCAGCACGGCTGGCGCAGCAACTCACCGTGACGGTGTGCACGCGCCCCAGCGGGCTCGTTGGCCACGAGGGCGAGAATCTGCACCTGACGGTGCGCCCGGTTCGCTGGTGGACCGACATCTTCGGTCGCTGGTTTGACCTCTCGGTGAAAACGGGCCATGGAATCGGGCAGCTGTTGCTGACCGGCGCCCGGCGCGCGACCCCACGTGTGCCCGATGCGGCTATCGCGCCGGTTCCGCCTCCTTCGACCGTGCTTGAGCTGTCGTCGGCGTATGCCTCACGTGAGCGGCCGGAGTACTTCGTGGACTCCCCCGAGATCACTGGTGGTGTCACGTGGCAACCGGACGTCTATGCAATGGCGGCCGCGATGGCGCGGGCCGGTGGATGCCACACCATCGTGGACATCGGCTGCGGGCAAGCGCGCAAGTTGAGCGCGCTGCATCCGGAGTTCCGCGTGATCGGCGTGGATTATGGCGAGAACATCACCTGGTGCCGTCGCACCTACACCTTCGGAAGCTGGTTGGAGAGCGATCTTGAACAGCACGACTTGCTGCCCATTCCGCCGGCCGTTCTCTCGGACGCGGTGATCGTATGCTCCGATGTGATCGAACACCTTGTTGATCCGCGCGCGTTGCTGGCGACGCTCCGCAGCCTGCTGGTGCACGCGCGCTACGTGGTGCTGACCACCCCTGATCGCGTGCGCACGCACGGTACGACTCACGCAGGCCCGCCGCCGAATCCGGCGCACACGCGCGAGTGGACGACCGAGGAGTTGCGCCGGCTGTGCGAGATCGAGGGGCTGCCGGTACTGGCGGCCGGTCACACGCGCAGTAACGACGTGCAGCCGGATCTCGCTACCGTCGCGCTGGTGCTGTGCGGTGCCGCCTCGGGGAGCGACCATCGCGTCATCGAATCTGCCGCCTCCTCGGGACTTGTGCTGCTGCGTCCGACGCCACTGGATGCCGCGCGCGCTATTCCATCGGGACAGACCGATAGCAACGGGCAACCGCGTTTCTTCATCCCCCCGCACCGTGATCCTGAGACGGGGGCCACGTACTCGCAGGCGGAAGTGCAAGGCGGTGTGGAGGCGGAGGCGCGCATCTTCCTCGATGCGCAGCTCGAGTTGGACGATGTCGTGATCGACTTGTCGCCCGACGCCGGTTTCGTGGCCTTGTCGGCGGCCACGGCGCCGGGCGGTGCCCCCACGGTGATCGCCTATGGTGGCGATCCCGAGACGCGCGAAGACTGGCGGCAGGCAGCAGCCAACGCGGGGCGGGCCGTCATCGCGGTAGATGCACACCGGCGCCTGTTGTTGGCGACGGATATGGCAGTGCACGTCCACCCACGCGGTCGCCTGTTCGTTCATGCGGGCCCAGGGGACGTTCCGGCGATTCTCGATGCGTGCAGAACGGCGAGCGTTGTCGCGCAACTCGTCGCGATCTGCCTCACGCCTTGCGACGACATCGCCGGCAGCGCGTTGGCGGCCGAGCTGCTTGACGGTGCGGGATTCACCGTCACGCAACTGGCGGAACAGGAAGGCGAGGTCGTGATGCAGCGCGCGACGGCGCCTTACACCAACGGTGTCATCGCCATTCCATCGGCGTTGATCGATGCGACGCTCAACGCACCCGCGCTCCCGTCGGTGGCCTGACTCATGCCGGGCACGACGCGGAAACGGTCTGCTGCAGGCGTTTCATTTTGCATCATTACCGACGGTCGTCGCCGCGAGCAGTTGCGGTCCACGATTACCGGCATTCTCGCTCAGGCCGACGGTGCGACCGAAGTCATCCTGTCCGGCGATGTTCCGGACGAGCTGATGGCGGAACTTCCCACGTCGGTGCGCGTGGTGCCCTGTGTGGACGCGGCGCACACCGGTCGCCTGGGAGCCATGCGAAACGCCGCCTGCTCGGCGGCTCAGTACGATCTGCTGGTCGTCTGCGATGATGACATGCGCTTCGCGCCGGACTTCTGTGTACAGCTGCGGCGCGTGCCACGCGAGAGCTACGATGTGCTGTGCGTCCGGCTGCTCAATCCCGACGGGTCACGATTCTGGGACTGGGCCACCTTCGGTGGTCCGCGCGGTCACTGTCTTCTCGACTACGACGAGACTGACGACCATGTGTACGTGACCGGTGGGCTCGCGATCATGCACGCCGCCGTTTTTGCGGAAGTGCCTTGGGACGATGCGCGCGGATTCTATCAAGCGGAGGACGTGGAGTGGTCGTCGCGTGTGCGAGCGGCGGGCTTCCGCATCGGTTTCGATCCTCTTCCGCAGGTGACCCATGCCGATGCGCGGTACACGCAACACGGTCGGGTGCTGCGTTTCCGACAGGACCTGACGAGCTGGGAGCGTGTCATCCCCGGGGTTGAGGCGAGGGGATTCCATCGGCCACAGAGCCCCGGCTTCCGATGGATGTCGGCGAGTGGAGGGCTGCTTATAGCGGCGCAGCCGTACGACACGGTACTGCAGTTCGCGCTCACATCCGCGGCGACGGCCCTGAGTGAGACACGGCAAGCCGTGCACATGCTCGTCAACGAGCAACCGGCAGGCACCTTCGCCTTCGAAGGGGTGCAGACCTGCACGGCCCAGCTCACCTGCCCGCAGAATCAGTCGCTTCGGCTTCGACTGGAGGCGAGTGCCGTCGCGCCATCACCCTCGGTGGGACTCGACGATGAACACGGGGTGAGTGTGCTGCTGCACGACCTGAAACGGATCACCGCCTGATCAATCCCTGATCACGCGCTGATCACGCGCTGATCACGCGCTGATCCTCGACGCGGCGGACGCCGCCGCTCGCCAGCTGGCTTTTGAAAGCCCGGCCAACACTGGCCGCCCCACCGCTCGGGCGCGCGCGCGCGCGGCCGCATCTCGTGCGCCGACCACAATCTGATCGGCCGCGCGATACAGCGACGCCAGCAGTGCATCGTCCAACTCGTCGGGCACGAGCAGGATGTCGGGGGCGTCCGCTTCGCCAAGCTTCTCCTCGCCCCTGATCGCGGCGATGTGTGCGGCCACGTCGTCCTCGTGCATGCCCTGCGCCGGATCGAGCGTGAGCACGAGGGAGACGTCGTCCTCAGCCCGGAACGCCCGCAGGAATCCACGCACCACCTCGCGCCATTCCGTCTGCCACCATGCGGCATGGTGCAGGAACACCATCGACTTCGGCTGATCGAGCGGGTACGCCATGCCCGACATCGTAAACGGTGGTGTGGCTTGGTCACGCACTGGTGTCCGTTTCGCCAGGTCGAGCAGACGCTGAGTGGCGATATCCACGCCGCGGGCGTACGTGAACTGCTCGAGCACGCGCGCCTGTCCGCGCTTGCCGGTGGCGCGCGCTTCATCAGGATGGTCCACCACATGACGCATCAACCGCGCGAGTTCACGCGGGTCAGGATCGGCCCACCAGTAGCCTTCGCGTCCCGCCGCGAGACCAGCAACACCCGCGGACACCGGCGACTGCCCTGCCGGAATCAGATACGCCGTGGACGCATCGCAAATGTCCAGGACCGGACCGGCATGGGTCACAATCACCGGTAGACCGGTGGCCATGGCCTCCGCGATCGGCAGTCCGAAGCCTTCGCCGCGGAAGGGCGCGACCAACACATCGCACGCTCGATACAGCGAAGCGATGGCGTCGTCGTCGAGTGTGTCCCCGATAAACTCGATTTCTGCGGCACCATCGGCCGCGGCCAACGCGGGCAGCTCGGCGAAATCCTTCTGCCCC